>JAJRAX010000370.1 GCA_028679775.1 Methanothrix sp.
ACGTTTCTCGTCACCCGATTTGCCCTGGTGGCGAAGGCATCCCGCGCCGGCGCTCTCCTCTTTGCCGCGGACCTGTTGGACGGCCGCGCGCGGCAAGGGGCGGAGATCCGGATGGTTTCCGTTGCCGCGGTTCCAGCGCCATCCGATTTCCTCGGAAGGACCGACGCCTCGGGGCTCCTTTCCCTCGCGGACCGTTCCGGGAAAGTCAGGGTGATCGGCCGCTCGGACGGCAACCTGGCGATACTGAATCTTGCCCGGGAAGAGACGGCAGCGGCCGGAGCCCCGCTGAAAGGGTACCTCTACACGGAGCGACCCGCCTACCGGCCCGGCCAGACCGTCTATTTCAAGGGAGTGCTCCGCAAAACCGTGGGTGAGGGATACGCCCTGCCCAAGGCAGGGAAGGTGCGGGTTGTTGCCGTGGACAGCGGCGACCAGACCCTTTTCGAAAAAGAGTTTCAACTATCCTCCACAGGCTCCATCAACGGCGAGTTCGCCCTTCCCGGTCAGCCTCCCCTGGGCGATTATACCCTGAAGGCGGAGACGGAGGGGCATGAGTGGCAGACAACCTTCAAGGTCCTGGAATACCGTAAACCCGAGTTCGAAGTCAGCGCTTCCGTGCCCGGGAAATTCCATGTGGGAGGCGACCTTGTCCCTGTCGCGGTCACGGCCCGTTACTACTTCGGCGCTCCGGTGGCGGACGCCAAGATCAGCTACCGCATCTACTCCCGGCCCTACTATCGCTTCGAAGATGACGGTGGACCGGGCGACGAAGGGGATGAGGAGGATTCATCATCCTACGGCTATGCGGATCTTCTCGGTGAAGGCGAGGCGGTGACCGACGCCGCCGGGAAGGCGATTCTTTCCATCACGACCCAGACAAACGATTCCGCCCGCGCCTATTCCGTGGAAGTGGACGTAACCGACACCGCCGGGAGGGAGGTGTCTTCCACGGCCGGATTCACGGTAACACCGTCCCTTATCGCACTTTCCGTTCGCCCCCTTTC
>JAJRAX010000018.1 GCA_028679775.1 Methanothrix sp.
ATATTTCCAAGATAGCTGAAGAGATCCACAAGACCGTTCAATGCCCCAGCATTGGCCCGTGTGAGAACAGTAGTCGCACCAACCAAAATGCCCTCGTCTCTCAGAGCCAAAATGCCTCGAATAGCCGCTGCAGTCGATCCGTGTCCGTCTGAGAAGGGACGGAGGGCATCGTTCACGGAAGCCGGCCCGTCCAGGCTCACTCCAATTCCCAGCTTGAGGCCCTTGAGCCGTCCTGCCACGTCGGCGGTGATGAGTGTGGCATTTGTCTGAATCTGACAGGGAGAAGACAAACCCAGATCATCCAGATAATTCACAGCTTTCTCTATGAGATCCAGATTGAGGATGGGTTCACCTCCCGTGAACTGGACCTTGAAGGCCGGGAAGCTTTCTGCCATGACATCGATGGCTCTCTTGGCTATGGGCCAGCTCATCATTGTTTTCTCTTCTCCGCCGCAGGCGTAGCAATAGCTGCAGCGCAGGTTGCAGTCTGCTGTTATGGAGAGGGCAAGAAGTCCCGGATTTTCTTCAGGCATTTTAACCGCCTACAGATCATCTTCAATCATTCCCTCGACCTCCAGATAGACCATTCGAAGCTCCTCCTTCATCTCAGGAGAAGCCTGCCAGAGACCTCGCTTTACAGCCTCAAGCAGCCGCTCGGCAATGTTTTGCAGAGCAGCAGGGTTAACATCTTTGAGCCACTCCTGCATATCCTTGTCCAGGGCGTATTTTTTTGCCAGCTCCTCATACATCCAATCTTCCAGAACCTCGGCTGTGGCATCCCATCCAAAGGCGATATCTACCGCTCTGGAAAGATCTGCTGCGCCCTTGTAGCCGTGACGCTGCATGCTCTTGATCCATAACGGATTGAGGATGCGAGCCCGGAAGATATGCTTCGTCTCCTCGATGGTGCTCCTGGTCTTCACCCGATCCGGGTCTGAGCTGTCGCCGCAGTATGACCGCGGCAGCTCGCCCTTGAGGGCTTTGACAGCTGCGATCATGCCTCCGTGATAGGAGTAGAAGTCGTCACCATCCAACATGTCTATCTCTCTAGTGTCCTCGTTTTTTACAGTGAGTTCAAGGCTTGCCAATTGTCTCCTGAACTCTTCAGGAGCCGTAACCCCAAAGCACTCGCGTCCATAGGCATATCCGCCCCAAACCACGTAGACCTCGGCCAGATCTTGCTCGTTCTTCCAGTTCCTGGATTCGATTGCGGCGCTCACTCCTGCCCCGTAGGTTCCGGGCCGGCTGCCGAATATTCGGTATCCTGCCTCTCGTACGGCCTTCGTCTCAACAGCGCCGGCATCTATCAACTCTCTCCTTCGAGCATCGATATGATGAGCCAGATAGTTGTCCTCCGGCGATTCCTTAAGGCCTGCAGCCATCTGAACTGCCTCGTCCATCAGCTCCACGACATTGGGAAAAGCGTCCCGAAAAATCCCGCTGATTCTCACAGTGACATCGATTCTGGGCCGGCCCAGCTCCTGGATCGGGATTACTTCCAGAGAATCGATTCTTCCACTCTTATCCTCCCAGATCGGGCGGATGCCCATCAAATAGAGGATCTCTGAGACCTCATCGCCACAGGTTCGCATGGTGTTGGTGCTCCAGAGTATTATGCCGATGTTCTCAGGATATCGTCCCTCGTCCTGAAGATATCTCGTTAAAAGAGACTCGGCCTGCATGATGCCGACTTTCCATGCGCCCCTGCTCGGTATAGCTCTTGGGTCAAGGCTGAAGAAGTTTCTTCCCGTCGGCAGAATGTCCGCCATGCCTCTGGTGGGCGATCCTGAGGGGCCCGGCTGGACGTAGCCGCCTTTCGCTGCCGTGAGGATGCTGTCCAGCTCTCCTGCGGTCTCTTCCAACCGAGGCACCAGAGATTTGCAGACGTAAACCAATGCGGCACTCACCTCAGGGCTTGCTCTTCCTAAAACCTCGATTTGCACTCTCTCGATATCGTTAAGAGAAAAATTTACCAGATGGAGCGCCTCCATCAGCCGAAGGGACTGATGGTGAATCTCCTGGATGATATCTCCTCCTGTTTTTGCTCCGTCAAACGTCTTTGCCTTTTTTGCTGAGATCTGATCATAATCGTAGCCCAAATGGCGAGATATGGCTTCTCTCAAGGAGGGGACGCTTCCATTCTTGAGCCTGGTTAGAGAGACCAGAAACTCCTCCAGCATCTTTCCCGATGGAGGCCTTCCAAGGACGTGCAATCCGTCTCGAACTTCTGTGTCCGATAGCTCATAAATGTAGTCGCAGAGCTTCTCTATGAATTCTTCGAACCCCGGCCCTTCTGGGCAATCTTTGAGACCAAGATCACTATCAAGTCTTGCTTCTATCGTCCTATTCCAGATTCTCTCCCTCAAGTCCGGCAGCTTTTTTGGATCCTCGACAGATGCCTGTCGGTACTCCTTTATCAGAACCTCAAGCTCAGCCATCTCCTCGTATGAACCGACATTATGCATCACAGGAACCAGATGATCGACCAGACAGCAGTAGCTCCTTCTCTTGGCCTGAGTTCCTTCTGCAGGATTGTTGATGATGTAAGGGTAGATGTTGGGCAGATCTGATATGGCAATATCCGGGTAGCAGCTCTCCGAGAGGCCCACAGATTTTCCCGGCAGCCACTCCAGCGTGCCGTGTTTTCCGATGTGCATGACCAGATGAGCGCCAAAGACATCTCTGATCCAACGATAGTAAGCGTAGTAGTGATGAGGAATTGGCAGATCTGGGCTGTGATATATGGCAGCCGGGTTTTCCAGCATGCCTCGAGGCGGCTGCATGCCTATGAAGACATTGCCGTTGACGATGCCTGCAATGATCAAAAATCCATTGTGAACGAACATATTTCCTGGAGGCATTCCCCAGGTAGATGTCATCTGCTCCTGAACACCTGCAGGAAGCTCTTTGAACCATGCCTCATACTGATCACAACCTACCCGGGCATCAGCCCTATCCAGGATGCTCTGCATGCTGTAGAATCTCTTTTCATTGGTCGCTCCCGATAGCACCCTCTCCATCAGATCCCGGCCAGATTCAGGCAGCCAGTCGAGCCTGTATCCCTCGTTTGCCATCTTGCAGAGGATCCTGCAGACGGATTCAGGTGAATCAAGACCAAGAGCTGTTCCTATCTGATCATCGCGGGGAGGATAATTGTGAAAGATTATGGCAGCTTTTCTTCCTTCTGGAGATGTACGCCGCAGTCGGGCCCAGTTGATGGCAAGCCGCACCAGCTTTTCTATTCTCTCCTTATGGGGCTCGAATCGGCAGAGGCTGGCGCCGGTCTGAGGATCGATTCCGGCAGGGTCCCTGAATCCCACAGGCACGCCAATCAGCATTCCATCGAATTCAGGCTGGGCGATATTGACGGCTACGTCCATTGCAGTCAATCCTTGAAATGAGTCTGTCCACTCATCTTTCGTGCTGTAGTAATTGAGAACTGCCTTGATGACAGGAACCCCTAGCTCCTTAAGAGCCAGACAATCCTGGGCAGCCTCCTTTTCTAAGGACCGAGATTCAGGGCCGACGTTAAGCGAGAACATGAGGGTGCTGATCAATACATCGATTATTGGCCGACCTTCTCTCATAAAATAGTCTGATGCGGCCTGCTGCCAGCCTTTGCTTCCAATCTGGGCATCCTTTCTGGTATGCAAAAACACCGGGATGACATTGGCGCCCTTTGCCTCTATCTCCGAGATGATTAAATCGATGACTTCAAGATCTTCCGCCTGCCACATGCTGATATTAAACCACAGGCCGATGGTGAGCCTCTCCGGATTGATTCTCTTTTCAAGATATTCGTCAAGCGATGGGACAATGTCGAACGCAGGATGGTAAATCCCCTCCCAGGGTGGCATTATTGGCTCCTTCACGCCAATAAT
>JAJRAX010000231.1 GCA_028679775.1 Methanothrix sp.
AACGCCATCATGTCGTCAGTACCTGCCGAAAAAAGGGGCATGGCCGCAGGCATCAACTCCATGCTCATGAACACCGGCCAGATGCTGAGCATCGCCATAGTCTTTCCTTTGGTGTTAAGCCGCATTCCGGAAGACGTCATGTTCCATGTCTTTCTCTACGGAGGTGGAATGAGCGGAGCCCCCCTGGCTGCTTTTGAGTCTGGAATGCATGAGGCCTTTTTGGCCTCCTTCGCAGTTACCCTACTGGCAGCTGTGATTTCGTGGCTGCGGCCCAGGATACAGAGCTAGAATCTTTTCTGTCAACGTCGTTCGTTTCCATCTGGGGAAATCGCTCCCTTGTTCCCAGGCCCAAAAGCAATTTATAGTTGCATGGCATTTGTAAACCTAGCCCAACGCCATGGGTTTACACCGTATGGGTGAATCTCTCTACCATCAGCCCAACGATAAAGAGCCGGCATTCTTATGCTGGCTCTCTTATCCTCCGATTTTGTTCGATCTTCTGCATCAACGCGTTACCTGATGACTATTTCTTCCAAAACTCGGGTAACAGCAGCACTAAAGCCGTCACTATCTCCAGCCGTCCTATCCACATACAAAAAAAGAGCAACATCTTGGCTGCCGGATCGATCTCTGCAAAGCTGAACGTGGGCCCAACCATGCCAAAGCCCGGCCCAACGTTGCCAAGAGTAGTAGCTGTCGCGGAGAGGATTGTCTCAATGGTCATGCGCGGGTCGTCATAAGAGATTATGGCCAATAAGAGAGACGCCAGGGCAAATATCATAATATACGTTGTAACGAATATATTGCTGGGCCGAAGGACATCATCCTTCACAGGGATGCCGCCCAATTTGAGGGGTATGACCGCTCTGGGATGCAGAGCATGAAAGAGCTCTCGGTATGCACTTTTCAGAACTAATTGTATTCTCACAACTTTGATGGCTCCGCCCGTGGAGCCGGCGCAGGCACCAATGATCATGAGCAGCATTAACGTGAACTTGGCCGCTGCCGTCCACCGGTCAAAGTCATCTGTGGCAAAGCCGGTGGTAGTCATGATGGTAACCACCTGAAAGACAGCCAGTTGAATCTTCCTGAATAGATCTCCATCCAATCCGCCCCAGAGCACAATGATCGCCGTCGTCGCCAGAACGATCGAAGCATAGAATCTGAACTCAGGATCATTGAATAGGGCCTTTCTATCCGACTTGAGCACTTTGTAATGCAGGGCGAAGTTTGCACCGGCTAAGAAACAGAATAGAGTAATGATGGCATCGATTATCCAGCTTTTATATGCAGCTATGCTTAAAGCCTGTGGCGAGAAGCCACCCGTGGCCATCGAGGCAAAGGTATTGCACAGAGAATCGTAAAACGGCATTCCTGCCAGGCAGAGCAGAACAATCTCGGCAATTGTCAGGATGATATAAACCACCCAGAGCAATTGAGCTGTCTGCTTTATGCGAGGGGTGAAGGAATCCTTGTCAGGTCCCGGCACCTCTGCTCTGTAGAGTTGGCGTCCGGCTATTCCCAGGCGAGGCAGTATGGCCACGAATAATAGTATTATCCCCATGCCGCCCAGCCACTGAGCAAAGGACCGCCAGAATAGCAGGCCCATGTAGCTCTTGTCAGCCGTGCTACTGATATCGAGAACTGTGCTGTTGGCGGTCATATTCCGAATTCCAGCCTCGATGCAGTGGGCCAGGCTCAAGTCAGCCTGAGTCGAGTTAATGATCCAGTATCCCTGGGAATTCGCCTCTGTGAGTATGGACGATCCGGTTGTTGTGAAGGCGGACATGGACTCGAAGAGGCCGTCTATGAAACCGGTTCCCAAAAATACGTAAGGCAGAGCCCCGAAGAAGGCGGCTCCAAGCCACCCAAAGGCTACGAGCGCAAAGCCCTCTTTCAGCCCCGGCTCATCCTCAGTCGAGAGCTTTCCGAGGATTATGCCTGTTGCCAGGGTGATAAGAGAGGTTACGGCAAAGGCGATCACGCCCCCCGTCTCTCCATAATAGGCAGCGACAGCTCCTGGGACCAGCAACAATACCGCCAAGATCCTCAAGAGCGACGCGAATAACCTAAGAAATACCCCGAACCTCATCGAATAATACCACCGACATATGCGAGAGGGCCTCCTCCATTTAGAGGCAACTTATGATGTGAATAGCTTCTTTACCTTGGATACGACCTCTGGCATGGACATCACAAAGACGCGGTCTCCTTCATGGACCTTAAAGTTGTCGTCGGCCATCATCGGCTTTCCGTCCCTCAGGATCATGCCCACCATTGAGTCCTTGGGCAGCTCTTTGGAGATGCTCTTGCCTATCACCTTGGCTTTGGCCTTGGCAATGAAGTCCACCAGCTCCATCCTCTCGTCGCTGAGGGTTATCACCTCTTCTCCTCCGCTCACCCTTTGCAGTACGGCATCGGCAGTTACCTGCCCTGGGCTGACTGCTCTATCCACACCCACCAGCTCGAAGAGCTTAATGTAATCATATCTGTTGACTCGGGAGAGGATCTTTTTTGCCCCTAGCTGTTTGGCGAGAAGCGAGCAGAGCAGGTTCTTTTCATCAAGACCGGTAACCGCAAAGACAACATCCATATACTCGGCACCTTCCTCCCTCATGAGCGAGATATCTGTTCCGTCTCCATTGAGGATCATTGTGCTTGATAGTTTGTCTGCGATCTCCCGACAGCGTTCTGTATTCAATTCGATCAATTTTACGTCCAGTCCCATCTTCTCCAGTTGGCGTGCGAGGTAAAATCCAACCATTCCACCTCCGACGATCAGAGCCTTATGCGGCCTGGACTCCTCATGAAGCATTCTTCTCAGTTCAGGAAGCGATTTGGGATCACAGAGAAGGAAAAGGTGATCATTGAACATGATTCGATCATCTTTCGAAGGAATGCTCACGTCCCCCATCCTGTTTATGGCCATTATCTTGCAGTTATCCGGGAGATTGGCCTTAACCTCGTCTATCGTCCCCTGCAGAGGCATTTCTTTAGTGACCTTGAACTCGATCAACTCAATCTTGCCTCCAGCCAGTTCCCTATCCAAGAGCATTGACGGAAAATACAGAGATCTCGCCAGGTCTTCTGCCATCACCAGCTCTGGACTGACCATGTAGCTAATGCCTATCTCTTTTCTGTCCTGCACCGGTCGATCAATATATTCTGGGTTGCTGACTCTGGCCATGGTATGATTCACGCCAAAGTGACTGGCTATGATGCAGGTTATCACATTCACCTCATCATTGCCGGTTACGGCGGCTACTATGTCAGCTTTCTCGATGCCAGCCGCGATGAGCAGACGGGCATTGGCTGAGTTGCCCTGTAAAACCTTAACGTCCATATCCTGCAGCCGGGCGCAGGCCGCTGGATCCTTGTCTATGACGGTCACATCATGGTCCATATGAAGCTCGCTGGCTATCAGAAATCCCACCTCACCAGCGCCGCTGATCAAGATACGCATGTTATTTCCTCCACAATTCAGATATAAATAATAGGAATACTGGCATAAGCTCCAGACGACCGATGTACATGGCGAAAAAGCCTATCATCTTGCCGGCGTCTCCGATCTGCGACCAGTCGAATGTTATTATACCAAAACCAGGGCCTACGCCGCCCATGCAAGAGGCAATGCCTGAGGCCACTACCTGCATATCCACACGTGGGTCTCCAGACGAGACCATAGCCAGCCCCAGAGAGAGAGCTAGCCACACGGCCAGGTAGAAAAACGAATAGAATAGCATGGGCCTCAGTATTTCCTCCTGCACCCGCACTCCACCCAGTCGCACCGACATGATGGCATGAGGGTGAAGCATATGCAACAGCTCACTGTATGCATGCTTACAATCTACCAGGACCCTGCCAACCTTTATCCCCCCTGCGGTCGAACCGATGCATCCTCCGATGAGCATTACCATTATCAGGGACAGCTTGGCTGCAGTGGACCATTTATCATAATCCAGGGAATTGACAAATCCGCAGGTTCCCATGAAGGAAATGACCTGAAAGGAGGCAAACCGAAATCGATCTGCCAGATCTCCCTGGATTCCGCCAGCCAGCAGCAAGACCGCTGTGGCCGCTGCCAGGATGATGATCATAAAACGGAACTCCTCATCTTTGAACCAGGCCAGCCGATCTGAGGTGAGGACCCGGTAGTGCAGGGTAAAGCTGGACATTCCAAGGATGATGAAGACCGCCACTATGGCATCAATGAGAGGGCTGTTGTAGGCGACGAGACTGGATGCTTGGGGAGAGAAGCCGCCGGTGGCCAGGGTAGAGAATGCAGTACAGACAGCATCGTAAAAAGGCATGCCCGCGGAATAAAGCAGTACTATCTCCAGGCAGTTGAAGAGCAGATATACCTTCCAGAGAATTCTGGCTGTGGCAGTGACACGCGGAGTGATTGTATCTTTGCTTGGCCCCACCGTCTCGGCACGGTAAAGCTGCAGGCCGGCCACATGCAGTTGAGGAAAGATGGCCACCACCATGAGAATTATGCCCAAGCCACCGATGAGCTGCTGGAAGGATCGCCAGAAGAGCAGGCCGAAAAATGAATGGCTGTTCAATGCCTGGAAGAATATGCTGTAACCTGCCAGAAAACCAGTCATGCCTTCCAGCAGAATTGTACAGAGACTATTATGGACCAAGGTGGAATTGACGATATAGTAGCCTTCGGCGTTTGATTCAACAAGAATTGTGGCTCCGGTTGCAGAGAAGCCTGATACTGACTCGAAGAGAGCATCGACCAGGCTTAATCCCTGAAATACAAATGGCAAAGAGCCGAAGAAGGTGGCTGCCAACCACCCAAGCGTTACGGCGGCAAATGCCTCTTTATTTCCCACCATGCCTTTGGCCCCCAGGCGACTTAAGATGATGCCCGCGCCAATGGAGAGCATGGCGGTCAGGGCAAATGCTACCACTCCGTTGGTTTCATGGTAATATGCAGAAACAAGTCCCGGCACCAAGAGCAGGAGCCCAATGATCTTGAGAACCGTGCCGACAATATC
The DNA here is from genome assembly GCA_028679775.1 of Methanothrix sp. GTDB lineage: Archaea > Halobacteriota > Methanosarcinia > Methanotrichales > Methanotrichaceae > Methanothrix. The sequence continues at coordinate 5,007 of JAJRAX010000231.1, forward strand.
AGAGACGATTAGAAGCTTCATGTGCACCCCCCTGGAATCGCGTATTTGTATTTTCGATTTCAGAGAGGAGAGACGGATCTCGCTTTAGAGGAGCCTTCCCGTTTGGGCATCCGATCTCCCGTTTCGAAAAGAGAACTTTCAAGACTGCTAAGTCTGCCTCGAACGAACAAATGGCAAGAGCTTACTGGATGACGACCGGCCTTTCCCATGCGGGACCCACCAGTATTTTTATAGTCCTCTCCCAAGGCTCGCAAACCTCATGCAACAGTTGACTTCATCTGAAGCTCGACTGAGTAGCGAGACCCAAATATAAATGTTTCCATCATATCTCATCGTAACAGTATTTAATGTAGCAGACTTTTGCTATTGGACGATGACTGAGATCCGAGATCCTGTGCACGGCTATGTGAGACTAGAGGGCCTGGCCCTCGATCTTGCAGACACACCCCAGATGCAGCGACTGCGATGGATCAAGCAACTAGGCCTCGCCAACCTGGTTTATCCCGGAGCCAATCACACTCGCTTCGAGCACAGCCTTGGAGCCTACCATCTGGCGGATCTGCTAGCAAGTCATCTTGGTCTGCAAGATGAGGATAAAATGCTGGTATGCGCGGCTGCTCTGCTGCACGATGTGGGCCACGGGCCGCTCTCCCATGCGACAGAGGTAGCTCTCGCCCCATACCTTCGAAAAGAGCATGAGAGCATAATTGATCTCCTGAAGAAAGGCGAGCTTCGGGCAGTCCTGGATAATTACGGCCTGAAAGGTTCAGACATTCAGGCCGCCATAAATGGATCCGGTCTGGGGCAGATAGTGAGCGGCGAGATAGATGTTGACAGGATGGACTATCTGAGTCGAGATGCTCACTACACCGGCGTGGCCTACGGAGTGATAGATCGACTGCGCATTCTGCAAAAGATGACCCTAAACGACGATCAACTGGTGGTAGAAGCAGGAGGTGTGCAGGCAGCGACATCTCTCTTAATCTCCAGGCTGCTCATGCATCCGTCAGTCTATTATCATCATGTATGCCGGATATCTGAGTGCATGATCTCTGCGGGAATACGGCGCATGATTGAGGATGGTGCCAGTGCATCAGCCGTAAAAGGCATGGATGATATCCAGCTCTTCAATTCCCTGGCGGGTTCGGGCGGCTATGCGGAAGAGATGGCTTCACGCATCAGATCTCGGAGAATTTTTAAGCGAGCAGTCTATATCGGCCTGGAGAATCTGGATCCATCGCTTCTCAGAGTCAGCGAAAAAATAATATCTTCGGAGATCGCGGCTGAGGCAGAAGTGGACGCGGATTATATTCTGGTGGACAATCCGCCCCTGCCTGACACGGCTGAAGGGAGTTTCCCTGTGTTGGTCGATGGTGAGGTTA
>JAJRAX010000019.1 GCA_028679775.1 Methanothrix sp.
ACCATTCGATGAGCAGAGGATCTCAGGTTTGCCCCTGGTGATTCTCTTTCCAATTTTTGCATCACAGATTCTCTGTCGGCTAATCTCTCATTCGCCATGCTCCCCGCCATCCTTAGCCCTTGTCCACCCGTGGTCCTAGTTTCCCGCTCACGCGCCCTATGGCTCGCCCATACGGCAGACCTGCAGCCACCGGATGAAGTTTAACCTCCTGCTCGTCCCTTTCGTCTGCCGATGCGGCCCTACATTCCGGCAGTTCAATAGTCATACCATCATCCAGATTATCTCGGCATATGTCACAATAGTAAAATATATCGTAACAAAGCGTTATATATTATCATTATGTTTAGCTATCCAAAGGTGATCCTCGTGGCGGCTGCAGTTTTCAATTGGCAGGTCCTCTGGGAAGAGACGGTTGCAGAATCGAGCTACAACAAAAGGAGATCGGACTGGTCCGAAATGGACTGGGTCAATTTCATAAACGATTCCTGCTGGCAGAATAGGAAAAAGAAAAATATATCGAGCACAGTCCTGAACTTCGACGCCCTCCTCAAAGACGAGAAGTTCCTGGTCGAATTCGACCGGCTGAAGCGCTTTGTGGACAAAGACACCAGCGTCCTTGATGTCGGCGCAGGCACCGGAAGGCTGGCCATTCCTCTGGCCAGGATCGCAGACAAGGTCACTGTCCTTGAGCCTTCTCACACCAACCAGAAGCTCATGCGTGATAATGCCGTTTTGGCAGGCGTCGATAATCTGGAATACATAGAATCCCTCTGGAGCGACTTTGAGATCCCTGAGAAATACGATCTGGTCTTCAGCGTCTGGTCCCCAGCTATCCGCGACCCGCCCTCCTTGCTGAAGATGAACCAGGCCTCTAAAGGCCTTTGCGCCCTGATAACCTCGGCCCTTCCCTACGGTAATATGGACTTTCTTAATTTGATCTATCCCCTCGTCAGGAAAGAGCCATACAAATACGTCTACAACTTCGCCCATGTCATAACTACACTCTACCAGCACGGAATCTACCCGAACATCGAGACCTGGAAGGCCGAGGCAGAGATGAAGTACGAAACAGAGGACGAGGCAGTTAGCTACTGGAAGCCACTCCTGATGTACTACTCTGATGTAACAAATGAGGTGGAAGAGATGCTAAGAGACTATTACCGCTCCAGAATGAACCATGACGGCTCTTACTGCTACGCGACCGAAGGCGTCGCCTGCATGATCTGGTGGCACGTCTAGATGATGCATGAATACATCCTCAAACGCCTGGCCGTAATGGTCCCCGTGCTCCTCTGCGGCTCCCTGATCACCTTCGGCCTCGTCTTCCTCTCGCCCGGCGACATCGGCGAGATGATGGCCGACTCCGAGGCATCTGCTATGGGAGTTATGGCAACTCCAGAGATGGTGGCGGCCATCAAGGAGCATTACGGCCTGAACGATCCCATCCACGTGCAATACCTCAAATGGCTGAGCAATGCCCTTCACGGCGACCTGGGTCGGTCCTTTTCCACCCACAAGCCGGTCTTGAAGGAGTTCCTGGACCACCTTGGCCCGACCCTGATCCTCAACCTGGCCGGAATCCTCATCGCCCTTTGCATCGCCATCCCCCTGGGCGTCCTCTCCGCCGTCAAGAAGAACACCGTCATCGATCACCTCTGCCGCGTCTATGTCATGCTGGAGATCTCCATGCCCACCTTCTTGCTGGCCCTGATGCTCCTCTGGTTCTTGTCCGTGAAGTACGACATCTTTCCTCTCTACGGCTACGGCGTGGGCTGGAAAGACCAGCTCTGGCACCTCGCCCTGCCCGCCATCGCCATGGGCACATCCATGACCGGCAGCCTCATGCGCCTGACCAGAACCAGCATGCTGGAAACCCTGGGCCAGGGTTATATCCTCACTGCCAGAGCGAAGGGCCTGACCGAGTTCATCGTCATATCCAAGCACGCGCTCCGAAACGCCCTGAACCCCGTGGTGACCATGATCGGTCTCTTCTTCGGCCACATCCTCACCGGCTCAGTCATAATCGAGTCCATCTTCTCCTGGCCGGGAAACGGCAACCTCTTCCTTGCATCCATCAGCGCCCGAGACTACCCTATGATCATGGGCTTCACATTGATCTTCATGGCCCTGTTCGTGCTGGTGACCCTGATCACTGATGTGTCCTACTCCCTGGTCGACCCGAGAATACAATATGAGAAATCATGATGGGGCTAGAATTAGATGCATGATTCCGATCCGAATACAAAGCTGACGACTATCCAGCATGTGAAGCGCAACCTGGCCACGATCCTGAAGCGGGGCAACCGAGCTGTGCCCGTCAAGACGAGGGCGGAAGAGTCCACGAGCTTCTGGAGGCAGGGCCTGCATGAGCTCTGCAAAGATCGTCTGGCCCTGATCGGCCTGGCAATGTTATTCATGCTCATAATGATAGCTGTTTTTGCGCCATACCTGGCACCATACGATCCCGATGACATCGATATCAGCCAGAGATTGCAGTGGCCGTCCCTGGACCATCTGCTCGGCACTGACAAGTTCGGACGGGATGTCCTGTCGCGCATCATATTCGGAGCGCGACTGTCTCTACTCATGCCCGCCATAATCGTGGTCATATCTTTAACCATCGGCACCACGGTGGGCCTGCTGTCCGGCTTCAAGGGCGGTCTGGTGGATAGCCTGCTCATGAGGGTAGTGGATATCAAGAGTTCTTTTCCCGGACTCCTGCTAACCCTAGCCATCATCGGCATGCTGGGGCCGGGGCTCTTCAATGCCGTGATTGCCATGAGCATATCAGGCTGGACCGGCTACGCTCGCATCATCCGGGGCTTGACCCTCTCACTCAAAGAGAAGGAGTTCGTAGAGGCGGCGAAAGCATTGGGCACCTCTGACAGTTATATCTTGCTCAGGCACATCCTTCCTAATGTGATCTCGCCGGTGGTTCTGCTGGCGACGCTCAACATGGCCGGAGCAATTCTCTCCCTGGCGGGCCTGGGATTTCTGGGCCTGGGGGCCCAGCCGCCTACTGCGGAATGGGGATCGATGCTAAGCGACTCTCAAGGGCTGATATTCTCCGCGCCCTACCTGGTATTCATCCCAGGCGTGGCTATTATGATCACCGTGCTGGCCTTCAACCTTCTGGGTGACGGACTGAGGGACGCCATGGATCCCATGTCCGGAGGAATGGTCAAGGAGGTGTGAGTCGTTTGGAGAAAAAGTTAATACTCTTGCCACTCATTAAGAATAAGGTGTTTTTATGAAGCCCTCTGCAATTATTCTGATGTTGTTGCTATGCGTTCCTGCCTCTGCCTCGCAGGAAACGAGCTTAGTGGAGGCTACTACTGCCATTACCCTTCCCGTCGACTCCGTGACCATCTATCCGGACGGCCTCATGGCCGTGAAAAGGGAGGGCCGCCTGGATGTGACCGAAGGAGTGCACAAGTTTGTGATCAATCTGCCAGACAAAGCCGAAAAGAGTTCGGTTCTCCTGTCTGTCAGCAACGCCACCCAGGGGATGGTGGTCTACGAGGACAATCCAGTCTTCACCCTGAATGTTTCGTCTACAGGCGTTCAGAACTTCGACCTCTCCTATCTCATGTACAATGCTGCATCCTGGAGTCCGATGTACGATCTGCACCTCGAAAACGATCGCGTCCTGGTGAAAGCTAATGCAGTGGTCGGCAATTTCGCTGGCGAGGATCTTAAAGACGTCCGGCTCAAGCTCGTGGCAGGCCTTCCAGCAAGCGAGCCCTACCCTCTTGCCAAGTCGTCAATCCAAAATCAACGATACACAGAAGCGGCAGCGGCTCCGGCTCCCGCAGAAGAGTACATGGATTATGCTGCAGAGGCCGCACCCATCTCCTCAGGCGAGCTTGAGACCATGTACATCTTCGAGCTGGAGGACCGATCGGACCTGGTCATGGATAAAGTGATCGGCTTTCCACTCTTCGAGGAAGAGTCGCCATTGGTGAGAATGTACACCTGGGACGCCTACAATGATCAACAGGGGCCTGTGATTGAGGAGATCCGCGCCAACAACACCCTTGCGAGCCCCTGGCCGTCCGGAAGCGCCATGCTTTATCGGGATGATGAGTACGTTTCTACCATAGAGATGCCCTACACCCCGGCAGGAACCAATGCGTCCATTGAGATCGGCCCATCTGCGGACCTCAAGGTTGAGAGCAAGCTGGCAGACTACAATATCACCGAGAACCTCAAGGTGATAGGCTCAGAGGGCGGAAATCACACAGTCAGGGAGACTGTCGAGGCCTGGACATACAAGCTGTCGATCAAGAGCAATCTGGACCGAACGGCTAACCTGGAGGTCGCAGACAGCATTCCTCAGGAGGCTGTGGTTACAGCTGTCTCGCTTCCGCCTGCCGAGAGCACTGCAACCTCGCTCAAATGGAAGCTGGCGCTCGCGCCGAGACAGAAGATTGCCATCAATTATACCTATGAGGTGACTACGACAGAGAGCCTGGATAACATATATTGAATTCTATAACGTTGGGGTAAAGGGGTAGAGAAGACCCATCTCCTTCAGGGGATGGGATGAATCGTACCCCTTTCATTACTTTCGCTCCGCGTAGATCAACTCTATCTAATTTCATGCCTATTTCTGCCTAACCGTTAACCTTCAGACTCGCTTGGTCGGGAATACAAGTCAGTTGCCTGTACCATGTACCCCGCAAAGTCGAACTTGTAGTAGGCGCGGACTG
>JAJRAX010000232.1 GCA_028679775.1 Methanothrix sp.
GACTTGAACTAAGACAGTGTCACATGAAGCTTTCTTCCAAGCGCAGCCGCAAACTTCTCCAGGGTTGACAGCTTTATATCCTCTGCATGATTCTCCATCCTTGAAATAGCAGTTTTTTTAGTATGGAGGCGCATTGCAAGTTGTTCCTGGGAAATCCCAGCTTCTTCTCTAGCCTGTTTCAACAAGATACCGATCTTTAAACGTTCGTATCCCTGATCGTAGTCTTCTGCAAACTCTATGTCTCTTTTCTTTCTTTTGGATATGTATTTCTTAAGGTCGCTCATGTCTTTTCCTCCTGAAGTACTCTCTCTTTCTTTCCTCTGCTATGCGGATTTCCTGCATAGGGACTTTCTGAGACTTTTTCTGGAAAGCATGCGCTGCAACAAAGAAAATGGCGCCATCAAAAAAGCCAAGGATTCGAAAAATATTTAAATCATATTCGATTCTGATCTCCCAGATGTCCTCAGTGCCGATCATTTTCTTGAAGAACCTTTTGGGGACTACTGGGAGATCTTCAATAAGGCTCATCACCCAGGTTGCTTTCTGTGCCTGCTTCGATGATAACGAATCGAGGAAATCCTCAACAGGTTTTCGACCCTGCTCTGTTGCAAAGAAATGTATCTCACGTACCATCTCAAAAACAATGTTAACATGCATGTTAACATCAGGCAATGGGTATTTATATCTCAATGCTCACTAGCTTATCCCGGGCATGGATGGTATCCGAGGAGATTACTGTTCTGTGAGGCGAGCACAGAAGGAAGCCACGACTTACTATAAAGACAGAAGATTTTGATCAGCGTTTCGAAAAGAGCGAGGGTGTAACCGGACATCTTGATATATTCAAGGCAAAGAGGCCCGGCCTCCAGCAGCAGCCGGTCAATGTCGATTTCCCTGCCTGGATGGTGGAAGACCTGGACAAAGAGGCCCGGAGATTAGGAGTGACGAGGCAGTCCATTATCAAAATATGGATCGCCGAACGACTCCAGCAGCTTTAAGATAATGCAGTTCTCAAATGGACCTTTCCGGCTTCATCGAATTGATTATACCCAAAAGTGGGGAGAGGAAATGACAGCACTACGCGACGCACTCTTTTCGGTGGGGGGTTTGATATCTGTAGAATGGCTTAGAACCAAATGCCCGAGACCGGAATCGAACCGGTACAGAGTTAAACTCCGAGGGATTTTAAGTCCGGTTAAGCAAGAGGATAGAGGGGGCCGAAAACCTCCTCTATCCCTTGTTCTTCAAGCACTCATGCCCTTTGGAGGGATATTCCCTATGTTTGTTTTTGTTAGGATATTTCCATGTATTTTTGGAGGGCACGGTTACAGTTTTGGTTACACTTTGGCTGAAGGGGGGGGAGGGGACCGGATCGCCCATACCTCCCCTATACAACCGGAGTCCCATCCCCGCTACACACGAAAGATGTGAATACTTATGTGACTTCATCAGGGCAAGGCTTTCGGGCAGGCCGGGAACGATCCGGGTATAATGTAGGAGATCAAAAAAGTATTGTGTAAAGACTCTTCAGCCCATTGTTTCCCCAAGACCACCTTACCCTACAGGCTGGTCCAACAATACGTGCTCATGCAGGTATAAACAGCCGGTTTTTTGATCCAGGTGGATAGCTCAGAGTGGGTACTCACCGGATTGGGTTTACCTCTCTTATGCAACGGGAGTCTCATCACGCTACACATGAGCCCGAGTCAAATCCCCGATTGTCTGTAATTGCCGTCTCCGGCATGAGCATTGTTCGCCCAGGAAATCTCATGGCGATATAACATCAAAGAAATAAAAATTGCCACACCAGACAAACCGGGGAGGAATGTCTGGTGTGGCAAGGAGGTCAGATAATATACTTGGATAATATACAAAATGAAAATAATTGAAAGTAATATATTAGAATGTTCAGTATACTCCCCCTCTCTCAGAATAGATCTGTACAACATTTATGTGCCCAAGATGTCTTTAACCAGATAGTTAATTGCATAATCAGCTTCGGCTCCATACTTCATAATAATCATGCATTGATACTATTAATCTAATTTGGTAATGTACCTATGATGCCTGGTTTTGTTGCATTAAGAGGTTTCATGATTCCGAAAAGGCCCAAGAAAACGAGGATCGTGGAGAGGCATGGGGAATTCTGCCTCATCCTCATCAAGAGTGGATTGGTACTCGACTCTTACGCCGACCAGTTTGAAGCCAAACGCTCGCAGAAGTTGGTGGAGAATGAGTTTGACCGCTCCCTTCTGCAACTTATACTCAGTGAAAACAACAATGGGGCATCATGAAAAAGCTCATGCGCGCACATATCGAAGAACAAGATGGGCAGTATGTCCTGACCGACATCAAGACGGGCAAGCTGATTGGTATTTGCGCATACATCGAGATGGCTGAATACGTGCAACGCATCGTTGAGCAGGAAACCAAAATTCCCAAGCCACGCAGAAGATGTACGGTTCGGGAATCTCTTGAAAAGTAGGTACTATGCAGAAATGCAACTATAGGCTCAAGGATGTCATGAAGCAGAGGGGTAATCCCCAAACCATGCTTTCAGACTCCACGGGTAAAGAGCTGTCACCACACCTTAAAAACAAGTCCAAGATATCAATGCACGTATGTTTCCATTATCTTGATCAGTCGTTCGATCTTTTTGGGCTCCTTGAGGTGGTAATATTTGAGAGTTCCTTCCCTTGTGCTTTCCACGATCCCGTTGATCCTCAGGATGTTAAGGTGCTGTGAAGCATTGGCCTGCTGGATATTCAGAGAGGTTACCACCTCACCAACGCACATCTGCCCCTTAAGGAGATTGCGGGCTATCATGAGTCTTACCGGGTGTCCCAAGGCTTTTAAATAGGAAGCCGTCAACTCGTTCTGGTTCATATTCAGTTACCTCTTTTCGTTGTTGCAGAATTGTATTTAAATATACAAGTATAATTCCAGGAAACAATCAAGGAATATTCTTAATTCTGATAATCTTATCAATAAGTGAGCCCAGATCTTGGCAGGTCATTTATAGTAGGATTCGTGTCTCAGAAAGTATTTATTTTTGAATACCTTCATGAAGATGGGGCCACAGATATCAAGTGAAAATTTCATCAGTCCAATCAGATGGGCTGACCATATAAAGATGACCGAGCGCGCCCTTAGTCCTATAAAGGGGGGTCCGTTCCTCCCCCCCTTTGACCCCCGGCCCTGGCACGCGCACGCTCCGGCCTTATGGATTCTACCATTCCAGCATCAACCACCATGGCAACCAGTATCTAGGATCATCCGCATAAGTCTCGAACGGGTGTTCCTTCCATTCAGAAACAAGGAAAAGGTGACCATGAGATTAATGAGGTCGGGCGGTTTATATGATATTACCCGTATTATTTCTATCTGGCGAACAGGATGAGTGGTGGGATCAGGCCACCCCGTCTGTGAGATTGTGATTTTCCTCGGGCTCTCCCAAGGCACGTTCATGAGATGCGGTTCTCGATTTATTATTATTTCCGTCCCGAGGATGCCCCATTGGTTGGGTGCCTTCGGGACGGGTTATAATCCAAGGCGGGGCTCGAACCCGCACGGTCTTAACCACTCGCTTGCAAGGCGAATGCGTCTGCCAATTCCGCCACTCGGGCATAATTTTAATGCTATGTTTTCATAGGGTTCAATCGCCTGAGCGTCAAGGGGGGGAGGAGGAAAGAAGGGGATGATCCCCTACACCTAAATACTATACCTGGCTCAATTCCTTTATGAAGCTGGAGAGAACGGCATCCAGGTCCCGGAATATAGGATGCGCTTCAAAATGAGCCGCAATCTCTTCCGTGATTTGTTCACATGTCTTTGAATCAGGCAAGTTAATATTGGCAGCCCAGGGACGCCCTGGATGAACAACATCCCACGGAGATCGCTTGTTGGAACGTGTGTCGGCATCATCTCCATGCTTTCCCAAGCCATAGAGTATCTTTGTTTCATTATTCCAAATGGGTCGGAAGAGATGAATCATGTAGTCCTCGGCGGCGGTTTCCCATCCACTCTGAACCACCAGTGAACGGAACTCAAAATCATTGATATCAAGGGTGGTGGTCGTTTTGGAGATGTTTTTCCTATGATCCTCCAGGCGGCGACATAGACGGTCCCCTTGCTCGGTTGGAGTGCGCGCATTGTTCACGGCAGGCGCTGCCTGCCCAACATAGATTGGGGTTTCGGTGCCCGAAAGCCTTGCATATAAGGGGAATGAACCCGTGTAATATATAGCGTAAATCCCCGACCCGTAGAAGCGAGTTATTTGGGACAGTGGGTGCCGTGGCTGCGCCACCAGGGCAAGAGAGATGAAGCGCCCAACGATTTTGGGATTCCCAGGATCAAAAACAGACACCGGTTGCCGGATCGGGTCAAGGCCACTGAGGAACTTGGCAAGCTCGTCCATGACCTCTCGGATCTCGGTTTCAAGCGAGCGACGTGCGGCAGTGCTCAGATCGGGTTTGTTTGTCTCCGAGAATAACCGCTGAAGTGTTGTCTTGAGATCGGTGATGATCAATGCGGAGGGGTTTGCTTTCTTGCTCATGTAGTAGGCTCCAGGTATCGTGCGACGTGAGCGCCGATTATTTGAGCGAGGCTTACGGGAACTGCATTGCCGAGTTGGCGCATGGCTTCGGACCATGACCCATGGAAATGGTAATCATCCGGGAAAGTCTGTAGCCGGGCGCTTTCCCTTACAGTGAAATAACGCACGCTTCCATCCGGGTGGCACAACATGTTCTCGCCACCTGGAACACCATGAACGCCTGCTTTCAATGTCTTGGCGGGTTCATCGAGTGGGCTGCCAGTATGGCCGGGGTATGCTCGGGCTCCTGGCTGGAAACGATGATTAATATACGCATCAGAAGCCTTGGGGTTTTTCTCGGGGTCGGGCAGGTCGTGGAAGGCATCTCGCACGGTTCTCCATGGCAGGGTATGTGTCTTTTCGAATAAACGCCTCCCATGTTCCATTATTCGCTGGGGGAGAATGCGGGCTTTCCGAGGAACCTTATGTCTTTCCCAGTAATCACCATGCAACTGATCCCATGCCAGGGCATCCAATGAGTGTGTTGGATCGGGGAAACTCCATCCTGTATATAAGTCATCACGAAAACCCACGAAAACGATTCGTTCGCGGC
>JAJRAX010000233.1 GCA_028679775.1 Methanothrix sp.
GCGCCGGCTCTGCCACCAGCTCTGCTTTTCCTCTTGCGTCGAGGACAAGCGGCAGAGCAGGCATGAAGACCTCCTCCGCTTGCGACCTCATTGGTCGATCCTGAAACGAGAGACTGAGTTTCAAAAGATCGACATGGGGGAGAGGGTTCCCTTCGATATCTCTCTTCCACTGCCGGCTAAAGACGAAAGAGTTGGTTCAGATGCCGGAGTCAAGCTCTTTTGGCAACGCTTTTCCTGCCAGAGGTGCGGAAGATGCTGCTTTACTCCCGGAGCCGGGCTGTACCTGGAGAAAGAGGACTTCGAGAGGATCGCCAAGCATGTCGGAAAGAAGAAGATGAAATCACTTTGCCGATATGAAAAAGCCCTACAGGCCTGGGTGCTGAAGCAGCCCTGCCCATTTTACGATAAAGAGAAAGGCTGCACCATCTATGATATCAGGCCCCAGACCTGCACCAAGTACCCGCTCCATCCGCCACTGCAACAGATGCCATACCATCTGGCAGTAGATGCCTTCTGTCCTGCAGCACGCGCTTTTGCCAAGGAGACGCTCGGCTGGTGGATCATCTGCGAGAACCACTGGGCGGCACTGCTTGGAAAATTAGATCAAGATCAAAAGAAATGATGTCGTTCGCCTTCCCTATCAAAGCATCTTCTGTTCAATCATGTGATTGACAATTTCCGCAAAGCCGTTTCCGAACTTGGCTTTTGCGACGTAATCGGAGATGCTCTTCAGCTCGACGCTGGCGTTTCCGACAGAGGCCCGATATCCGGCCAGACGGAACATTGGCAGGTCGCTGTTGCTGTCACCGATCGCAGCGAACTGGGATAGATCTATCTGCATGCGCTCGGCTATCCGGGCGAGTCCCGTGCCCTTATCGACCCGCCGGTCTTTGATGTGTACTGCATAGGTAGTGTCAATTATGTCCACGGGCAGGCCAAGCTCCTGGGCGCGGCGGGCGGCGGAAGCGACATCGAAGTCTCTTTGAAGGGCGATATCGGTAAACCTGTAGCGAGAGGAGTTGTACCTATTCATGTGAAACTCGGCGGACAATTTTTGGAATGCTTCCTCGCAGACCTTCAGGTCCGCCAGAATCTCCATCTCGTCTTCAGAGAGAGATATCACACCTCCGTTCTCGGAGATGAATATGCGGGGTGTGCCCAGGAGCACAGAAACGGTCCTCGTAAAGCAGTGGGTGTTTCCGGTGCTGAGAATCACCGGCACCTTGAGGCTTCTCAATGCCTGCACTGCTTTGGGGCAGAGCACTCGGTTCTCGTCGCTTAAGGTGCCATCGATGTCTACCACCATGGCGCGGATAATAGTCATAATCTCAATCACTCCGGCATGAACCTAAAAAAGGTTTCGTCAGTCGGTTCGCGAAATTGCTACTGCAAATAGTTCTCAATTGCAGTCAGCTTTTCTACATCGCTCTTGCTGATGCTTGACTCCACCACGACCTTCTCCTGAACCTCGATTGGCGAATGGCTTCTCAAAGCCAATGCCAGGCAATCGCTGGGCCGGGCATCTATCTCGCTTTGTTTGTTCTCGCCCTTGATGGTGAGACGGGCATAGTAGATGCCTGAATCCAGGTCGTCGATCAGCACATTTGTGATGCTGGCCGAGAGAAACTCGAGGACAGAGACAAAAAGATCATGGGTCATGGGCCGAGGCGACAGCTCCCCGGAGAGTGCATGATGAATGGAGATGGCTTCAGACAGCCCCACAAAAATGGGCACAATCCTCGCTTGATCGTCTTCCAGGAGAACCACGGGAGCCGGAGAGCTTCCTTCCGACTCTGCTATGAACACTCCTTTGACCCTCACGGGAACTGGCGCTTCCATATCAACGTCTTCTTCACTCATCTTATAAATCCCCGGCGATCAAATTTGATCAATGCCGATTCGAACGCATATTCCCTCGATATCCCAGTCCTTGACAAGCCGACCTGTCAACTTCAGGCCAAGGCCTAACTGGAAGTCCTTAGCTCGAACCTCTCCGGCAATGTGCTCCTTCTTCAAGAGGGCGAGGTCGAGAATGGGTTTGCTCTCGATATCGACCATTGCTCGGATCTGGTCCTCAACCCGAAGATCCAGCTCCTTTCTCATGTCCTGAATGCGGCGAATGATCTCGCGGGCGTACCCTTCTGCCTCAAGCTCTGGATTGAGGGTGATGTCCACATAGACGTAGCCTCTGGAGAACTCGGCTGCGGGCAGGTTTTCTGGCGGCAGCTCCTTGATCTGCACCATCTCCGCAGTGATCTTGTAATCCTTTCCGGCGTGAGTTACCGTCGCCTCACCGCCATCGAGCTGCTTCTTGACATCGAAGGCATCAGCCGCTGCTATGGCCTGGACTACTGCACGGGCCTCGCCCTTGTAGACCGGCCCGATCTTCTTATGGACAGGTGACAGCTCGAGATCCATTCTCGGCTTCTCGCCAGGAGATAGGATTGTTATCTTTTTAGCGTTGGTCTGGCCACGCAGCACGCTGTCAAGGTTGTCAAGGTCCACAGCGTCTTTGGCAGGAGCTATCACGATCTCTGAGACAGGCCAACGAAGCTTCCGGCCTCCCTTCTGTCGGGCATTGGAGGCAGCCATTGAGACCTCTCGCACAAGCGCCATGCTCGCTTCGAGACGCTTGTCTATCCTCGCCTCGTCTGCTGACGGCCAATTGCACATGTGAACCGACGGCAGAGCGGCTGCGTCAAGGCCCTTCACGAGATTGCCGTAAATGGCCTCGGAGAGGAAAGGCGTGAACGGAGCCATGAGCTTGCAGAGCTTGACCATCACCTCATAGATTGTGGCATAGGCCGCAAGCTTGTCAGGATCGTCCTGCTCAATCCAGGTGCGGGGCCGGACCAACTGGATGTACCAGCGAGAGAGGTCCTCAAGTATGAAGTCCGAGATGGACCGGACGATTCTATGCAACTGGTAGCCTTCCATCTCTGCTGTGACATCGCTGACCAGGCTGTTGACACGAGAGAGTATCCAGCGATCCTCAGGACGCAGGCTCTTCTCGTACTTCGAGAGGTCTGCTTTCTTGGCATCGAACTTGTCCAGGACCATGTAAGGCAGTGCAAAGCGATAGGCGTTCCAGAAGATGTTGAGCATCCGTGAGGTGTTCTCGACGGCATCCCAGGAGAAATGCAGGTCCTCCCAGGGGGCATTGGCTCCCAAAACGTAGAACCGCAGGATGTCGGCACCAAACTTCTGGACCACCTCCTCAGGCTGGACGATGTTGCCTATGCTCTTGGACATCTTCCGGCCCTGATCGTCTAGGGTAAAGCCGTGCATGAGGACGCTCTTGTAGGGCGCTCTTCCGAAGGAGACCATTGACGCGCCGAGCTGAGAGTAGAACCAGCCGCGGGTCTGGTCGTGCCCCTCGGTGATGAAATCCGCAGGCCACCATTCATTGAAATCCTTCTCGTGGCTCGGGAATCGAAGAGTTGCCCAGGAGGCCACTGCGCTATCAAACCAGACATCAAAGACGTCCGGCGAGCGTTTCATCTTCCCGCCGCATGGGCAGTCCAGGAGCACTGAATCAACATCCGGCCTGTGAAGGTCTGCGAGCTTTCTGCCTGCTCTAGCCTCCAGCTCGGCAGCCGTGCCGATCACCTCCATGTGCTTGCAGTCCGGGCATGTCCAGATCGGCAGGGGGATTCCCCAGTACCTCTGCCGAGATATGCACCAGTCGCGGGCGTTATTGATCCAGTCAGCAAATCGAGCTGAACCGGCCCACTCCGGATACCATGTCACGCGGGCGACCTCATCAAGCATCCGGTCACGCAGGTCGGATATGCGCAGGAACCACTGGCTGGTGGCTATGAAGATTATGGGCGTCTTGCATCGCCAGCAGTGGCCATAGCGGTGAGCCAGCCGACCTGATGCCAGCAGCCGTCCCTTCTCTTCGAGATCTGCTATGACCACGCCGTCTGCCTCTTTGACATATTCGCCCCGGTACTTCTCACCAGCCTCCTCAGTGTACCTTCCGTCCTCCCCGACGGGGCAGAAGATCTCAAGATGATGATTAAGCCCAAGCTCGTAGTCTTCGAGGCCGTGCCCAGGTGCGATGTGCACGCAGCCGGTGTTCTCTGCGGTCACGAAGTCTGCAGCATAAACGCCATGAACGATCTCCTTTTGTCTCGGGACCATGTCTCCGAGAGGATGATTGTACTTCAGCTCCTGCATCTGCTGCGCCGATAGCACTCCGAGAAGCTCATAGTCCTGGTAGCGACCGATCTTGAGCACCGACTCGACCAGATCCGAGGCCATGATGAGGATCTCTGCTCGTCCGTCCTTGATCGCTCGAACCTTCGAGTACTGGAAGGTTGGATTGACGGCAACGGCCACGTTGGCTGGAATGGTCCAGGGAGTTGTGGTCCAGATGACGATGAATGTGTTCTCCTCGCCGATTATGGGAAATTTGACATAAATTGAGTAGTCTGTCTCATCCCAGTACTCGACCTCGGAGTCGGCGATGGCCGTCTCACAGCGGGGACACCAGTTGACCACTCGGAGGCCCCTCTCCAAGAGGTTATTCTCGTGAGCCTTCTTGAGAGTCCACCAGGCAGCCTCCAGATACTCGTTCTTGAGGGTCATGTAGGGGTCGTCCCAGTCCAGCCAGGCTCCCAGGATCTTGAACTGGGCCGTCATATCGTCCTTCTGGCGGAGCGCAAATTCCTTGCACCTCTGTATGAATTTATCCACGCCGTAGGTCTCGATATCCTTCTTGTTTCTAAAGCCGAAGGACTCCTCGACCTTGACCTCGATTGGCAGCCCATGCATATCCCAGCCGGCCCGGTCCTTGACCTCAAAGCTGTTCATGGACTTGTATCGCAGCACCGAGTCTTTGATCACCTTGTTCCAGGCGGTGCCGAGATGAATGCGTCCTGTTGTGTAGGGCGGTCCGTCCACGAAAAAGAACTTCTTGCCTCCAACGCGTTGCATCCTGACCTTCCTGTAGGTCTCTTCCTTCTCCCACAACGACCTTATCTGGTTCTCCAGCTCTTGCGCATTGTACTGTCCAGCCACCTCTGAGATCACTTAGAGTTCCTCCAAAAAACGATTGCCATCATGTAGCACCTCTATATTTAGCCTTTGTTCTTTGCAGGAATATTGATATAATGATAACACGTTGCATTTCACTGAGGGGTTAATTATCAAAGAGGAGATCTGGATCGAGAAGTACCGGCCCGATAGGCTGGACGACATAGTGGGCCAGGATGAGATCATCCGCCGTCTCAAGTCTTATGTCAAGACGAGAAACTTGCCGCATCTTCTGTTCTCAGGGCCGCCGGGAGTGGGCAAGACGGCTGCATCCATCTCCATTGTCAAGGAGATCTTCGGCGATAACTGGAGAAACAACTTCATCGAGCTGAATGCCAGCGATGAGCGGGGCATAGACATCATTCGCCACAAGGTCAAGGACTTCGCCCGCATGGCGCCTTTGGGAGAAGCCGATTTCAAGGTCATATTTCTCGATGAGGCAGATGCCCTGACAAACGACGCCCAAAGCGCGCTGCGCCGAACCATGGAGCGCTACTCGGCCACCACCAGGTTCGTCCTCTCCTGCAACTACTCCTCCAAGATCATTGAGCCCATTCAATCTCGTTGCGCAGTCTACAGATTCAAGCCGCTATCTGCAAATGCGGTCATCAAACGCATCAAGTTCATCGCGGCAGAAGAGAAGCTGATTGTGTCGGATGGCGGCCTGTCAGCCATCGAATACGTGGCCGCAGGCGACATGAGAAAGGCAATCAATTCCCTGCAGGCGGCCGCCCTTTTGGGCGACCAGGTGGATGAGGAGACCATCTACCAGATAACCTCTACTGCCAAGCCTGAGGAGATTCGAAACTTTATAAAGACCGCTCTTTCAGGTGACTTCGTAGGCGCCCGAGCACTTCTCGATGATCTTCTCCTCTCCAAGGGACTATCGGGCCAAGATGTGGTGGTTCAGATCCACAGAGCCATGCTGGACCTGGACATCCCGGATAAGGAAAAAGTGCGGCTGATCGATCGCATCGGTGAGATCGATTTCCGCATGACCGAAGGGGCAAACGAGAGAATTCAACTGGAAGCCCTGCTGGCTTACTTTGCTCTGAGCGCATCGTGACTTCCTCCCATGCCCCTGAAGGGGCAGGGCTTCCTACGTCATCGATCTAACTTGCTTTGATGATTTGCATAAAGTAGGGGTCGGATCTTGATAGGCTCTTCCCCTCAGTCCGAGGGTGCGAATGTTCAAGCTGGCATTGATGTCTCGATCGCCAGATTGTGATTCTTAAGCATACCTGAAA
>JAJRAX010000234.1 GCA_028679775.1 Methanothrix sp.
ACTTGCTGGCCCCCTCGCCATCCCGCGCCATCATTCGTGCCAGCTCCATGCAGACGTACCTCAAGGCCTCGCGGAAATCCGCCTCTTGGCCCCTCACCTTTCCAGTAGCTGTGAGAAGAACAGTGTCGTTGGTGCTGGTGTCTCCGTCCACTGTGAGCATGTTGAAGCTGTCCTTCACAGCATCGGCCAGACACTCATGCAGCGTTGCTGCGGAAAGGTCTGCGTCCGTGTAGAGAAAACAGAGCATGGTCGCCACATTGGGCTCAATCATTCCTGCGCCCTTGACGATGCCTGCGACGTGAAAGCCCTCATGCTCTACAGCCATCTCTTTGGCTCGCGTGTCTGTCGTCATGATGGCCCGTTCTGCTTCAAGACTGGCCTCTTTATCGCTTCGTAGCCTCTCTCTAGCTTGCTCGAAGAGCCGGGTGACGAGTGGCATGTCCATGTATCGACCTATGACGCCAGTCGAGCCGAGGCCGATCCTGGTTTCATCCGAACCGAGATACTCGGCAAAGAGCCGTGCCATTGCTCTCGCGTCTTCCATTCCCCTCGTCCCGGTGTAGGCATTGGCGCAACCACTGTTGGCGATTACACCATCCAGATGGCCTCCTGCCAGGTTTTGGGCAGTGACCTCTAACGGCGCAGCCCTCACCCGGTTGGTTGTGAACATGCCAGCAGCCACGCCTGAGGCAGCGATCAGGGCCAGGCCGTACTTACCCTGTCGCACTCCTGCCGCTCGAACGCCGGGAACTGCACAGATTCCGCCTTCAATCCTCCGCATGCTTCATCCCCAGACCTGATATGATGTCGCCCCGGGTCACTATTCCAACCAACCTGCCATTCTCCACAACCGGCAGCCGGTTGATGCGATGGCGAGTCATGATGCCCGCCGCTTCTTCAATTGAGTCTTCTGGTCCTACCTCATGCAGGTTTCTGCTCATGACATTGCCAACATTCTTCTTTGGTATCTCCTCAATGGCGGCGTGCATCTTCTCCCACTTGACCAGATCTCGGAAGGGAACCTCGAAGACCTCGAAGGGGCTTGGAAGCCAGAGACCGCCTTCCTTCTCCTCCACAGACAAGAGGCGCAAAAGGTCCGATTCCGATACAACGCCCACCAGCTTCTCTCCGTCCAGGACAGGCATGCCGCTTATCTTATTCTCCCTTAGGAGACGGGCGGCCTCGCTAACGGGAGCCTCCGCCTGGACTGTAACGGGCATAACATTCATAACATCTCTGACTTTCATTTCGTTCACCTTTTTTATCGAATTCAAGGAGCCATGCCTGCGAACCACAGGCCGGTCTTCTCGTCAAATCCTGCCATGAGGTTCATGTTCTGGATGGCCTGGCCGGAGGCACCTTTCACTAAGTTGTCTATGGCTGATATGACCACCAGCCGGTCGCTTCCCTTCTCAGGCTCGTGTGCTATGTCGCAGAAGTTGGACCCGCGGACAGAGGAGAGCTTGGGAATGCCGTCTGCCATTCGAACGAAGGGGGCATTCTTGTAGAATTCACTGTAGATCGAAGCCACTTTGCTCTTGTCCTGCAGAATGTCCTCGGCCCCATACTTCGCGAAGACGTGTGCCGTTGTGAGTATTCCCCGCACCGATGGTATGACGTGGGGGGTGAAGTTGACCTTTATGCCAGGCGAGAGGCGAGACAGCTCCTGTTTGATCTCCGGGACATGCCTGTGGGTAGTGAGCTTGTAGGGTATGACGTTTTGCGACATGTTGGGGTAGTGAGATGTCTCAGTCGGCTCGACGCCTGCTCCAGAGATGCCGGACTTGGAGTCATAGACCACCCGCTCCACCAGGCCGGCCTTGGCCAGCGGTGCCACTGCCAGGGTAGCTCCCGTCGGATAGCAGCCCGGATTTCCCACGAGCTTGGCCCGTGCTACCTCAGGATGCAGCTCTGGCAGGCCGAAGACAGCCTCGCGGGGAGCGCGGTGCTTCGTAGCATAAGTCTTCTCAAAGACGTCAGTTGGGAGACGATAGTCAGATGAGAGATCTATGACCCGCGTTCCTGCGTCCAGGAGTTCGGGCACCCAGTCCATAGCTGTCCCGTGTGGAACGGCAGTAAAGACTATGTCGCAGCGTTCGGCAGCTTCTTTGGCTGTGAGTGCCTCAAAGTTTAATGAGTAAATGCTCTTTAAGTGAGGATGAACAACGGTAACGGGCTTTCCCGCCAGTTTCCTGGATGTGACGGCGACTACATGGACCTCAGGATGATTTGCAAGGAGGCGCAATAGCTCCCCACCGGTGTAGCCTGAACCACCGACAATTCCTACATCTATCATAAAAACCTCCACGAGCTAATGATATAAAATCACCACGCCCTAGCGGCAAAAGGATAGAGATAGCTCTGACAGGCCGCGTGCAGCATCCTCGATCCGCTCTTTTCCCTCCAGGGCAGCCAGCCATCGTTCCGGAATCCAATCTGACCCCTGGGCGGCTCCGTAGAGTGCACCCGCAATGGAGGCGATGGAGTCTGTGTCGCCTCCGCAGCTTGCTGCCGCAATCAGTCCAGCTTCTCCCTCAAACTTCATGAAACAATAGAATGCAGCTGGGACGGTCTCCATAGCCAGTGGAGAGGTTCGAATCAGGCCCAGAGCGTCTTCTGGCCTCATGCCCAAGAGAGATCCTACCCATAGTAGCCTATCAGCAAAATCCTCATCGAGAAGACTTGCCTGGGAGGCAGCGTTTCTCAGTATGACTTCCTTTGAGAAGCCGTGCAGTGCCAAGGCCACAGCTACTGCTACGGCCACAGCTCCCGCTCGTGCAGTAGGAGCGGTATGTGTTGGCAGGCTCTGCAGATCGGCGTAGCTCTTGACGATGTTCAGATCGAAGTGATAGAGAAGGCCAATAGGTGACGAACGCATGGCTGAGCCGCATGTGGGAATAGCAAGACCCGATTTCTGCCAGTCTGCGCCAGAGATCAGGCTCTCCACTGCTGAGCGGGTGACAAATCCCACTCCACGATTGAGATTCTCGTCCAAGGTCCAGGCTGTGCCCCAGGAAGCAAGCTTCTCGGAAAATCTGTCTGCTGAAAAGCCAGATGTTTCGATCAGCGACTCTGCCAGTAGAAGGGTCTCCTCGGTGTCGTCAGTGAACTGGCCGGCGGATAGACCCGTATGGAAGTGACCCGCGGGTGCCGGCAGCATCTCTCGAACGAGGCCAAATTTCGATTGGATCTCCTGGGCGGTGTAGCCTTCTGTAGGCATTCCCAGGGCATCGCCCGCAGCTACTCCGAGCAAGCAGCCGCGGAAGCGGTCTAATAATTGCATGAGCCAGGGATGAATATCGCCTGGAACTAATAACCATCGGAATTGGCGCCGCAAAGGATTATTGCGGATCATCAACGCCCTAACATTCGTGGATCCTATCGTCAGCTCATATCACAAAGCCTGGGACAGAGACTACGCCAGCCGCGGTCGGGTCTGGGGTGGCGGCGTCAAGGATCTGCCCCGGCTTCCAGCCGGCTTCCGCGTGCTAGAGCTGGGCTCTGGCGACGGAAAGACGCTGGCTGCAATGCCTTGCGACTGGGAGAAGGTCGCCCTGGACGTGTCGCCTCAGGCCTTGCGGCTCGCCAGCCGGGCAGGAACTGATGCCTCATTCATTCTAGCTGATGCCAGCAGTCTGCCCCTGACGAACGAACGATTCGATGCGGTTTTCTCTTTTCATGTCGCGGGCCACCTCCTCGCGGAACAGCGCGCTGCTCTCTCTCGCGAGGTCGTGCGGGTGCTCATGCCGGGCGGACGGCTCTTCTTCCGGGATTTTGCCTTCGATGATATGCGGGCCGGAAATGGCAAGATGGTGGAGCCTGGAACCTACCTGCGCAAAAACGGCATAATCACCCATTTCTTCGATGAAGATGAAACAAAGGGGCTGTTCTCTGGACTGATGCCGGAGGCGGTCACCACGCATCGCTGGAGGCTGCGGGTGAGGGGAGATGAGATGCAAAGGGCCGAGGTGCAGGCAGTATTCCTAAAGGTTCCTGCAAATATTCAAATATGTAGCGCCCATAACATATAGAAAAAATGGAGGTTTGGCCTTATGGACTTGAAGGTAAGGTTATTGGCGGCTGCTTTGCTCTTTATGGCCCTGATGACTGAAGTTCTTGCCGTAGTTGTTGTAAAGAGATAGTACAAGTTGGAAACAAAAAAAATCTATTTTTATTTCTATTTAATTGCTGATATCCGGGAACTCGAACTGACCGGGCATGTAGTTCGTGGCCTTGGCCTCATAAAGGTCCAATTCCAGGATGGTATACTCTATCTCGTCTCCCACCTCCTTCGTCTCGAATGTCATGGGTCTTTCGCGATAGTAGCCGTAGACTGTGTCGAACTTTCCGGCAGAGGAGTTCCAGTTGTCTCCGATAGTGAAATAGAGGTTGTATTCGCCATCCTTGATGCCATCGATCTCCAGAGCATCCTTGGCACGCAGGTAGACTGCCAACTTAGGCTTGACCCTCTTATCGGTGATGATAGCGACGGCATCCATGGTCCAGTTGTTGTATATGACCAAAAGCCCGTAGCCCTCCCGGTTCATATCTTTGATGTATGTGCCGGTCTCAGGGCGGTTTTGATCTATGGCATTGCTTGGAATAATAGATAGTAATAACACAAGAAGGGCTATGCTAAGCAATTTTCGGCTCATAGCTAAAGTCATCTCTTGCTGCAATTAAACATTATGATATTTATAGATCATCTCAACCAGTTCTTTCTGTAGAAAACGTAGAGGCCTAACAGCATCAGAGATGCCACCACAAAGAATACCTCATTGATGGTTATCTGATACGGCTGGTCTACCAAATTTTCGCCCAACAGTCCGCCGACAATGGAGGGAATGACGGCCAGACAGGTGATGACCGCAATCACCTTCATGACGCGATTCATGTCGTAGGATACTGTGTTGATATGCAGTTCAATGAGCGAGATCAAGCTCTCCTTTATATTTTGAGCTGTTTCGCAGATATATTCTGCATCATCATGGAAGCTATCGAAGACTGGGTTGTGTGTATTATCAATCCCATTCAGCGTGGCTTTATTATCTTTAATATGCTCTAAAATCTTTTTAAAATGCCATAAATTACTTATGATCTTTTGAATCTCTTTCCTGAAATGAAATGTGGTCTCTAGAAATTGAGGCGAGGTCATATTTACTGGGATCTCTCCAACCTTTGCTCATGCCTTGAAGATCTTCGAGAATCGTCCTCCTATTCATCTAGTTAATGGAGAAGACAGAGGATAAGCTTCCAGTAAATCTCGGGTTGGTCTGAAGTTCTCTCTTCATTTACACCTGCCCGTCCCACTCTTTATGCACTCGTATCCCCCATCGTCTTCCGCCTGAGTAGGCCACTTGATCTTGGTGTCAGGTAGTTCGAAGTGAGCGATCACCGGGGCGTGATCTGACTCAGGATAAAAGATCTTGGTAGCGAAAACTATGGACTCATCATGCAACAGCTCGTTATGCACCTCAGAGCCCTTGAAGTAGGCTAGCATTGTCCTTGAGACCAGGATGTGATCGAGCATCTTTCCTCGGCCGTTGTGCAGGAGCGAGTAGCGGGCCGGCTCAGGAATGTTTCTCTCAGTCGGGACGAGAACCCGCATGGCAAGATCTATGTTGCCAGTGTTCTCGACGTCACCCCGGATGGCCTCGATTGATACCTCATCAAACTCCTCATTGAAATCTCCGCAGACGGCGATTAGGGCACATGGATCAGAATCAAAGAGATGGTCGACGAGGATCCTCGTCTCCAGGGCCTGGCCGATGCGCTTCATGGATGAGATGAAAACCCCTTCAGCCCAACCCGAAGCCGTCTTCCAGGCCCTATCTGTGAGCTTGTGCCCCTGGATGTTGGTGGGCCGGCGGCTCTTGAGGTGCAGGTTGATCACATCCACGATCATGTTGTTGGGCAGCTTCACCCTGGCAATCAGGATAGGCCTCTCCCAGGAGATCTCCCTCGCTTCAGCCTCCTCCGGAAGAGCAGTAACCTTCTTGTAGCGTGGTGCTGGAGCATACTCGTGCAGATACTGATCGTGATTGAGGATTTCGTATCGGCTGAGGATAACCAGATTGTGATGGTCGAAGGGCTCGTTTGTGTCGGGATCGATGGTAATGACTCTCTTGTATCCCTCGTAAGGTGTGCATTTCAGAAGCTGGTTCATCGCATCCAGTCGGACCTTTCTGCCCCGTCCTTTCTGGCCGCAGATCTCCTGAAAGCATAAGATATCTGCATCAAGACGAACCAGTTGGGGCCGCAAAATAGGTATGCGCTCCTCTAAGCTCGGCAGCCGGTCGCTCCTGTCATCCAAATTCATAAGGTTGAATGTGGCAATGCGTAGCCTGATTGGCATCTCATCTCCCCCCGAATCGTCCCTTCTTCTTTTCATAACGCGGCAACGAGCCATTATCTTTGCGGTTGAATGCGTCGGCTGGGCCGTCCGGCCACGACCTGGAGAGGATCGACGGCCTCTGTCGGCAGGCCATGCGAAAAAACATTTTTTTGCAATGTTTCTGCCTTTCGGGTAAAGATCCTCCTGTAAAAACCGCCCTCTTTGGCCTTGGCCACAGTCTTTTTCAAGACGGCATATCCTATGAGGACCTCTCCCGCGGGAGCCCTTACCGGTCCGGTGCGAATCGGAAAGATCTGCCAGTTCTCCAGAACGTAGCCCATCTTCGCCAGAAAATCGCGGTCCTTCAGCCAGACAATCTTCTCCTCGCCCTCAAATCGTCGGTCCAATCTATGCTGCATCTCCAATGCCATCAAGCTGGACTGAAAGGATGCCGCGACCAGCGGATTGGCCATGACCGGGGGCAGCCCCAGGCGAACCAGAACTTTGCGGCATAAATCTAGGGGGTCCATTTCCGGCGGCGGGTCCAGTCGTGCCTCTTGTTCTTCCGGCTGCAGTCCTTCACCTGCAACCCGGAGGACCGTCTCATGGATATGCTCCAGGTACCTCAGCCCCTCAGAAAGGACCCGGCGGGCATCGCCCTCCCGGCGCGGCTCGTCCCATGCCGAGAGGAGGACGTTGATGTTTGGCAGAGCCGCCAGCTTCTTGACCGACTTTATTGATGCAAAGATATCCTGGTAAATGGGCATATCATTCGGAATGGGAACAGCATCGGAAGTTATGAGTGCTCCATCCTCGGCAAGCAACAGCGATATGGAGCCTGACGAGTGCCCAGGTGTGTGAAGAACTCGAAGCCTCAGATCGCCCCCCAGATGCAAGACGTCACCCTCCTGCAGCGTTTTATCGACTGACACCGACCCGCCAACCAATGTAAAAAATCCGGGAACCGGCCTCTCTCTAGCCTGCCTGTTGGTGTCTTCAATCCAGGCCCTCTCAGATGCATGAGCATAGACTGTGCATCCGGTCATGCTTTTAATGGCTGCGGCGGACCCAATGTGATCTGGGTGAGCATGAGTGAGGATGAGCTGAGTGATGTCTTCTGGCTTTCGACCAGTTGCCTGCAGATAGTCGATTATGATCCGCTGGCAATGGGCTACACCGCTGTCGATCAGACAGATCTCATCTCCATAAATTAGATAGGCATAGACGAATCTGTCAATCTTCTGTCCCTCCGGACTGGTTATCTGAAATGGCATCTTCAAACAATGAACATGATTGGTGATCTGCATCTGGCTATCATCCCTCTTTGCTGCAGGCCATTAGGGCAGCTCTCAGAGCTTCCATCCTGGTGGGCTTGCTTATGTAGCCATCCATTCCAGCGGCCAGACACATCTCTTTGTCGCCCTTCAGGGCAGATGCGGTCATGGCTATGATCTTGGGGCCGTTCTTCCATCTCTGCCGGATGGCCCTGGTGGCCTCCAGGCCGTCCATCTCCGGCATCTGCACATCCATGAAGACCACATCGTAATGCTGCCTCTCAAGAGCCTGGATGGCCTCTATGCCATTTGCTGCCACATCCGCCCGACAGCCGAGCTTGTTGAGCATCCTCTTGGTGACTATCTGGTTTATGGTGTTGTCTTCAGCCAGCAGAATGGACAGGTTCTGGTCAAGATGACCATGCCCATTTCCTCCAGGCAGAGATCTCGTGCTGGAGATATCGTCAGGCTGGGAGACGGGAATCACAAAATGAAATGCCGAACCTTTTTCCACCTCGCTTTCAACCCAGATCCGTCCACCCATCATCTCCACCAGCTTCTTGCATATCGACAGACCGAGACCCGTGCCACCATACCTGCGGGCGATCGAGGCGTCGACCTGGCTGAAGGACTGAAAGAGCAGCCCAACCTTCTCTTTTGAGATGCCTATTCCAGTATCCTTCACAGTGAAATGCAGTTCGTAGTAATCATCATCCTGCTTCGTGCCAGATACTGAGACTGAGACCTCCCCCTTCTTGGTGAACTTCACTGCGTTATGCAGCAAGTTAATCAGGATCTGATTGAGCCTCGTAGGATCTGCCAAAATCGTCTCTGGAGTGTCATCCTGTATGGCGTATGTCATCTTCAGCCCCTTCTCAACTGCTGATGACGACACGATATCTATACATGCCTCGATGCAGCTTTGCGTCTCGATCGGCTGGCACTCCAACTCAATCATATTGGCCTCAATCTTTGTGAGATCAAGGATGTTATTTATTATGGATAGAAGAGTGTCTCCACTGTTGCGAATTATCTCAACGTACTCCCTCTGCTTCTCAGTCAGATTCTCGTCTAAAAGCAGACCCGTCAATCCAATGACTGCATTCATGGGAGTACGAATCTCATGGCTCATATTGGCCAGGAACTCAGACTTGGCGCGTGTGGCCAATTCCGCTTCTTCCTTGGACCTCTGCAGCTCCATCTCGGCATGCCTTCGATCAGTTATATCGCGAATGGATTCAATTGCTCCCCAGAATCTTCCTTCCGAGTCGTAAAGAGCAGAGGCGCTGCATAGCAGATATGCCATCCTATCCCTGAGCTGAGCAATATATGCTTCCGCCACTAAGGAGCCGTCAGCTTGCCTTTTCACATTATCATATATTCGATCGAGATCCTGGTCGGTGCCGAAGGTCGCGTCTATGAGTATAGGTCTCTTCTCACCATAGAAGGGCAGCGCGTATTCATAGTCGCCCTTGCCAAGCATCTTTTCAGCCTTGACGTCGGTCATCTTCTCAATGGCACGGTTCCAGGCAATCACTCTGCTGTCTTTGTCGATGACAAAGGTGGCATCGGGAAGAAAATTTATGATATCGGATAGCCGGCCTTCAGACTCCAGAAGGGCGCACTCTGCTTCCTTGCGCTCCTCGATCTCCAAGAAAGTCGTCTTGAGCAGTTGATTTCTCTCATCGAAGGTCATCTTTTGGCGTATGAACATGAGCACGATGATCAGTCCGACCGATGCAGCCATTGTGGCGTAATTGATCAAATGCGAGTATTCATAGCTCCAGATGAGAAGGAAGAATGCTCCACCAATTCCAAGATATGGCAGAAAATGAATCCATTTCTCTTGCTCCAAGGCTATGGATGTCGAGGGCTTTGGCGGATCAAGAGGCTCCGAATTGACCTGAATCACTCCTGCAATGCCTATGAGCATATAAGTGACAAGCCATCCCACATCAAAGAGGCTTCCTGAGACGAAGGTTCCTCTCTCGGTTTGAATGGTAAATATGACATCGCTGATCACGAAGATGATCATGCTGAATGCAAGAATAAAGGCGGGATAACGCACCATTGAGTCGAGCTTCAGGAAGAGCAGCTCTACCAGGGCAAAGAAGAGAATCAGGTCCATGACTGGATAAGCTACAGAGACAACCAATTCCAGAGAAACTGCCTTTGCAGAAACCACAATGGGTGCTATGAGAAATACCCAGAACAACAATACTGCAGATATTGCAACAATTGCGACATCAAGAAGGATCTTGCGCTTTTCTCGATTGGATAGAGGTGTCTCCGGCATAAGGAGGATGCCTGCTGCAAAGATGGGATAAAAGGCCAGGTAGCCTATGTCGGCTATGGAAGGAAACGGATCTTCATGGAGGATGACCTCGATGACTGCCCAGGTGAGCTCTCCAAATGCATTGATGAGGAGGGCTACAGCCAAGAGAATCCATGCCATTTTGGATCTTCCCTGAGAATGTCGCGCTACAAAAAACATGCTCGTTGCCGCGAGCATGCTGCCTGTAATTGAAATCATATCCGTAATGATAATACGCGCACCATTATCGATTATAAAAATCGTCACGGCTAAATAGGCGATGATAATTCCGGCCGCAAGCATGACGGCAAAGTGCAAAGATGGAACTGCGCCGCCTTCTGCCGCATTCCCGATCTCGATCTGCACTTCGCTCATCGCAATACGAAATATGGGAATGCTTAACAAAAAAGCTTTTGGTTGTTCGTCGGTCTTTAAAAAATTACTGGCAATAAATAATATGTATTTTGTAATTATTTATATATTTATGGAAAATCCCATTGTTGCCTATTGTTTGAGAGATGATTTGAAATTATACGAGGCACAGTGTATGAAATTATTGGTATTTATCATGTAGATTAACATAACCCAATTTTAGCCATAGATTATTCAACCATTGACCGAACCAGGTCTGATTATGAATCTAACCAAAAGATTTATTACTTTTTAAGACTATATCTTTCATTGGAGCATATCTCCATACAGGGTGAGTATTCATGTCAGCGAACGAAATATCCCAAA
>JAJRAX010000020.1 GCA_028679775.1 Methanothrix sp.
CGCGGGAAGGGCGGCATCACTGTGCACGACAGCGAGGGCGAGCACAGAATAGTAGGAGGTGAATTACGGATCTCAGAATAACAGATCTAAAAAATTAAAAATATCCAGATTTCATCACTCTGGATATACGAACGTTCCCTGATATCCAACTCCCTGGAACTTCTCCAAATACTCCTTGTGCACAGCCTCCGGATCTAGGTCTTCGAACTGATCCGGATAGAACCACTTGGCGAGATAGGCCAGGCCCACAAACCACCTTGGCCGGCTGGTGACCTCTGTAGTCATTAGATGCACTTGCCTGTCTTTTACTGCATCCACCTCTGCAAGCTCCGGTGCCTCGACGATTCTCGTCCACAGCTCTTGCATCTGGGTGTCGTTATCCACGCTGTATCCTCCAGGAGAGCTCCATGTGAAGATGATCTGGGGATTCTCTTCCACCACCCACTCAGGGTCTACTGTAGGATACATTCCGCCTGTTCCGCCGGTTAGATTGTGTGCGATGTTATCTCCTGCCGCAAGTCCGCAGAGCATATCAACAATTGAGCCATTGGAGCCGGTCTTCCAGAGGTTGTCTGAGGTATAATAGATGGGATAGACTCGAGGCTTCTCGCTCTCTTGGATAGTCGAGACCCGATCTTCAATGAGATCGATATAATTGCCCGCAAAATCAGTGAACTGTGCCGCTTCGTCTTTCTTTCCCAAAATCATGCCCAGGGCCATCATCTCAGGCATCGAGTAATCCGGATATGTGAATCCCATTCGGAGAACCGCGATGCCTGAGCCGGCCAGCTTGTCCTCCAGCTTCTCGGTGTCAGGCGTCCTCAAATCTGCGATCACAACATCAGGCTTGAGTTGCAGGATCGCTTCAATGTCCGGATCGCTCCATTTTCCGACAGCCGGCAAATCGGACAATTCAGGGAAGAAGTCCTTGTTCTCTCCCTCAGTCATTGATGTCCCGATTCCTATGACCTTATCTTCCGCTTTCAGGCATCGAATGGCCTCAGCACAGGCCAAGTTGAGGATGACGATCTTTTCGACCGGCATGGGGATATTCACGATCTTGGACTGGTCATAGATCGTAAAGGCCTTGAGAGAGAGGCTCTCTTCTGATTCGTTGATGATCTCTTCAATTTGAGTGATGTCCTCTTCGTCCACGCTGCCGTCCCGGTTGGCGTCAGCCAGCTCAGTGGATGCTACCCTTCCGGCAATTATGTCCCACGCATAGGCGATATCCGATTCATTGACTGCGTCATCCAGATTGGCATTGCCGAAGATCTCCAGCGTGTAAGCTGCGGCCAGCGGCAGCACCGTTGCATATGCTGCCACGACCAACAGCAATGATATGATAATTTGTCCTTTTATCATACCTAATACTAACTCTGTAGTATGATTTAACATTTCCCTAGAATCTTCACATAATAGTCCGGCATACAGCATGCCATCGATCTTGTGCATAATTCATAGCGAAAAGTTAATAACTTATAATCCATAATCTAATAATCGTAATACCAATCAGTTTGCCGGCCTGACCGATTGCCGGCACAGAGGCGATTATGATGAACCATCCCGACCGCATGTTCTCATTCCAGGAGATCGAGAGCGAGGGCGACCTTGTGGAGGCGATGTTCAACCACAAATGGCCCCTTTGCTATAGCTTTTATCATGAAAAGCTGCTGTATCTGAACGATGGCGAAAGCGAGGAAATGCCAGAATATGCCGTTGTGACCATCGACAAGACTGAGGGCCGCTTTTGCGTTTTAGGTCACGAGGTAGGCAGGATCAGGCCCAAGAGCATGTCCGCAGGAGATGCCCCGAAATACATCCGTGATCTGAATACCTACAGCTTTGCGGAAAATAGTTCGGTAGAGCTCTTGGCCGAACCCAAATGGCATCACCACTGCCAGCTCTGCGGACTGGAGGAGGAATAAAAAAAGCCATTCGAGATGGATCTGACCATTGTAATTGTTGCTCCATGACGTAAATCGCGGAGTCTGGCAACTATAGCCCATGCGGCAGGGAGACGGCCGAAATGCACTCCATTTGCGAATCCCGTCTTCCAGCCTTCCCTTCTCTGTGCCTTTGTATTCGATTAGCTCTTAATCGCGTTGTCTGCCTGTTCTTTCTCCTTTCCCTTTGACCCATTGGGCTTGGTGATGAAGTATGTGTAGCCCTTCAGCGTCCGGTTTAGCTGCGCCTCGATCTGCTCTAGCTCTCTCTTAGGTATGCACAGGTGTTTGTCCACGCAGCGATCCATGATCTCCCAGATGTAGTCCTTGGTCTCGTAGTTGAAGAAATCCAAAAGCTTTCGGCATGTGTCGCCCTCGACCTTCTGGCAGATGTACCAGTCGTTGCCGTCTGCCATGACGTGCACCTCATGAGCGCATCCGAGCAAGTTATGGAAGTCTCCCAAAGTGTCCTGGTAGGCCCCCAGCAGGAATATTCCCAGATAGTAGTCTTCGTTCTCGAGCAGCGTGTGCATGTCCAGATATTCCAGGCCCTCGCTGTCTCCAGCATAGCGTTTGATCTCTCCGTCTGAGTCACATGTGATGTCTACAATCCTTCCTCTCTCAGAGGGCATCTCATTCAAGCGATGCAGGGGAATGGTGGGAAATATCTGCTCCACGCCCCACATGTCAGGCACAGACTGAAATAGAGAGAAGTTGCCGATGTACTTCTGGCTGACCAGCTTCTTCAGCTCCTGGTACTCATCCGACTCGTCTTCAGCTTGCTTTGCGAGAAATGCTGCCTTCTTGCAGACCATCCAGAAGAGAGTCTCGCCCTTAGCCCTCTCATCGAGACCAATGTTGCCCAGATTGAATGAGTCATAAAGCTCGTCTCTGTACTGCAGAGCATCGTGATAGTGCTCTTTGTAGTTGTCCAGATTGATCTCCTTGAAGGCGCTGCACAAATCATCTATCTGTATTGGGTCCTCTTCGTTAGGTGTGCGAAGCCTTGAGTCCTTGGCATTCTTCTTTCCGATGACCTTGAAGATCAGCAGGCTGTGGTAGGCAGCAATGGCTCTGCCGCTCTCCGATACAATGGTGGGGCAGGGAACATCTTCGTCATCGCAAATCTTCTGAATGGTGTAGACGACATCGTTGGCATACTCGCGTAGCGTGTAGTTGGCACTGGACGGCGTGGCCGTGTTGGAGCCGTTGTAGTCCACAGACAGTCCGCCACCGACATTCAGATATTCGATATTGGCCATCTTTCGGGCTTTTGCATAGATTCTCGCCGCCTCGTTCATGGCGTTCTTGATGGTCCGGATATCAGTGATCTGCGAGCCGATATGGAAATGAATCATCTTCAGGCCGTCAATGTAGCCTTTCTCTCGAAGAATCTTCATCATCTCCAGGGCCTCGCTTGTGGAGAGCCCGAACTTGGCTGACTCGCCTCCCGACTCCACCCAGCGTCCGGAGCCGCGGGCAAAGAGCTTGACTCTCATGCCTACCCGTGGCGTGATGCCCATCAATTCGGCATATTTGATGATATCGAAGATCTCCTCAAAAAGGTCGACAACTATTATAATATTATTGACATTGTGGATGCTCAAAGCAAGACGCAGATAGTCCTCGTCCTTGTAGCCGTTACAGATGAGCAATGCCTCTTTGGGAAGGCCTAGGGAGAGAGCGGCAAGCAGCTCGGCCTTTGTACCAACCTCAAGGCCTATTCTGTACTTGGCTCCGTATTTGATGATGTACTCGATTACCTCTTTTCTCTGGTTGACCTTCATGGGAAAGATGGGCTGGTAGGTGCCCTTGTAGGAGAACTCCTCAATTGACCCCAAAAAGGCGCCTGTAATCTCATTGATCCTGTCCTCCAGGATCTGGGGGAAGCGTAGCAACACGGGAAACTCCAGGTCCTTGGATTTCTCGATCTCCTCGATGAGGTCCATGATATCCACCGACTGGGTCCGGTCTTTGCTGGGGATTATGATAATATTTCCTTTATCGTTAACTGAAAAATAGCCGTTGCCCCAATTTTCTATTCCGTAGTGCTCTAAAGAATCTTCAGCTTTCCACATGTAACTCAGCCTTCCCCTTGGAACCCGCTGGATTCCCGCATGCTCTCATGGCCACTATCCCTCGAACTCCTATAAAAATCGCCATCAACTGATATAACGATCCATCACCCCCCCGTGAAACCACAGATAACTGCATCGAACTTTGCTAAAGAGAGCTCTTTGGTATATAAAGCTTGATGCCATGCTTCGCATGCCTGCCATGCATGAAGAGGGCGAAATGCCGGATGTCAGCAGACGGGGATGGACAATCTTTAAACGTAATCCGAACCGACACTATGGATGGAAAATCTTGAGGGATAAAATGGATCACGCTCACGGTCATGATTTTATCTGCAATGGCGAGAGGATAAGGACGACAATACCAATGAGAGAACGGGGTGTTGCCGATCTGGTAACGGATATGAGCAAGATGGGCTTTCAGGGCGGCCAGCTTGGCACGTCACTAAACGTTTGGAAGCGCATGCTTGACGAGGATGTCACCATCTTTCTGGGTCTGGCCGGGGCTATGGTCCCAGCGGGTCTGGGCGAGTTCATAGCCTATCTCCTGCGGGAGCGGAAGGTGGACTGCCTGGTCAGCACAGGAGCCAATCTCTTTCACGATCTGTGCGAGGGTCTCGGCATAGTTCACTACCAAGGAAGCGCCTGCACAGATGATGCCTATCTCAACGAATGCAAGATCGATCGGATCTATGATGTTTTTGTGTCAGAGATCGAGCTGCATAAAGCAGACAACCACATATCAAAATTCGTAAAGAGTCTGGACCCATCCCGTCGCTACTCATCGCGCGAGCTGATGCACATGGTGGGAGAAGGCCTGCCCGATACGACCATCCTGGGCGCGGCGCATAAGGCCAATGTTCCGGTCTTCGTGCCCGCTATCGGAGACAGCTCCTGGGGAATCGGCATGGTCATGGCACTGCGCGAAGGGTGTAGCATCATGGTTGATGGCATCAAGGATGTGGATGAGATCACCCAAATGGTTGAGAAGTCCGCTCAGACGGGAGTTATTTACATAGGCGGAGGCGTTCCCAAGAACTTCATCCAGCAGACTGAGGTCATAGCCGAACTGATCGGCGACTACTCCGGTGGCCACAGTTATGCCATTCAGTACACCACCGATGCACCTCACTGGGGCGGGCTGTCCGGCTGCACCTTCGAGGAGGCTGTCTCCTGGGGCAAGGTCAAGAAGGAGGCGAGCAAGGTTCAGGTGTTCTCCGATGCTACCATCACCGTGCCGCTGGTTGTGCAGGCCCTGCGCGAGTCGGGTATAGAGAGAAAGAGCGTTCCCATCTTCGACTGGGGAAAAGATGGGCTGAAGCTGGAGTACGAAAAGCGTTAGATACGGCTGACGCACAGGGCAGAGCGAACTGCCCCGATTTTCTTTATTTTTCTCTTCAGATAACTGGGCCGCTCTGCAATCGTCCTTCATCATCAGTCCGAAAGCTTCATGCACGAGGCAGCCTCAGTGGGAGTCGATGGTAGTAGTATTATGCAATGACGGCGAGATCGATGTGCCGGACGGCGAGATATGCCAGATCTGCGGCCAGGAGCTAGAGGAGTTCGACGAGGTCACGGGCACTGCCATTCACGGGTACTACCACTGGATTTGCGTGAACCATGTGGACGCCTGAGCACTGGCCTGGATGGGCCACCAGGTGGGCAGCACGCGGGCACAGAGCACACACGGATGGCAAGATTCATAAACCAGCAGATGCGTGCATTATTCTCGATCTGCTCACTTGCAGGTCGGATGCGGGGATAACCAAGCCAGGCCAACGGTGATAGACTCAAGATCTATTCTCGCAGGAGTTCAAGGGTTCGAATCCCTTTCCCCGCACTCCTATCAGTCTATTGATAGCGGTTTTATGCATTATTCTTTGGCTTTAGTTTGCCCATACGAAATATATCGTAGTATATTCGGGGTGGTAGCAAGATGGGCAAAGCAAAGGTTGACTGGCATACAAGACCCGCCGACATATTCAAAAAAGATATTGTGTTAGATCGTTTTAGAAGGTACTTGAAGGGCATCGGATTAAAGAACGAAACCATAAAATTGTATCTTTACACCGTCGGAGGCTTCTTAGAATATGCCAAGTGCGAAAATCCAGGCTTCGAGACAGCCAATAAATACAGATCCATGCTTGTTGATCAGGGCTTATCGAAGGGTCATATAAACAATACTTGCTTTGGGATAAGAAAATTTTATGAAATGGATAAACAGACCTGGGAATTCCCATTTTTGAAGCCCAACGAAGGTATTCCTTACTATTTCGATGATCGAGATGTCCAGGCTATCTTTAGCGTATGCAGCAATATAAAACACCTTGCCATGCTCCAAGTCCTTTTCTTTGGCTGCTTACGTTCTTCGGAGATGTGCAAGCTAGATGATGAAGATCTGGACTTCAGAACAAAATCAATGCGTCTCAGGGAGACTAAAAATGGCAGCGATGGCATAGCCTACATGAACGATGAATGCGCGGAGACCTTACGGATCTATCTTAAGATTAGGCCAGAACTGCAAATAGGAGACCGGACCCCATTATTCTATACGGACGCAGGAAATGTCTGGGTAAATAACGATGTGCATCGAATGTTCACATATTACAAGAAGAAGGCAGGCATAACAAAGCCGGGAGGCGTTCATGTCTTTAGCAGGCACACAACTGCCACTATGATGATAGCTAAGGGCTGCGATATTCGAATTGTAAAGGAACTACTGCGGCATAAAGATATTAGGACGACCTTGAGATACGCGCATGTTTCAGATAAGACCAAGCGATCATCGTATGAGCAATACTTGGTGCTTTAAGGTATAATTGGCTGTCCGAATTGTAGCAGTGAGATCACGGTTTAAACTGCTAAATTTCGCGACTAACTATTTTCTTTGGTAACTTTACGTTGAAGCTAAGATAGTGCCTTATTCGCGTTCTAGTACAATCCTAGGGATATATAGCAAAGTACTTTTAATATAGTTGTCCCTACAGCACGTAAAATTAGCTGTTTTCGTATAATTGATTATATTAGTTAAAAATATTTTTAACTTTAGGTGATTTTAATATGTTCATTATGAAGTTTATGAGAAAATTATATCGATCAGAAGCCAACAAAGCATCGTTGTTATCGATCCCCAGGCCGATATCACAGGCTTGGACCGATGCCAACTATGATTCTTTAGAAATGCTATTCGATGGAAACAAACTGATAATTACGCCCACAAGGGGATAAAAATGACCCGATATAGATTTAGTTATGTAGATTTGCCGGATTTGCTGGATCCGGAAGAACTCAAGCTTAACGGCGGTTTCGAACTTGCTGATGCAGAACGAGCCCGCCTTGAGCTTAAGCAGACCCAGCAAAAGCTCGCAGGCA
Organism: Methanothrix sp.; assembly: GCA_028679775.1. GTDB lineage: Archaea > Halobacteriota > Methanosarcinia > Methanotrichales > Methanotrichaceae > Methanothrix. The sequence continues at coordinate 7,394 of JAJRAX010000020.1, forward strand.
AGCACACACGCCCGGAAGACAATCCAGCCTTTACGCGAAAACAGGACGCCGTAGACGACCTTCATGAAATCTTGCAGGGTCAGCAGATAAAACAAAATTCGACAGCAAAGACGCTAAAAGAAGCCCGGATTGATCTGAAGCGTACTCAAAAGAGATTAGCGGTGAAGCTATGAAACTAGGTGATTATGCCCGACATGTGACTAAGGAAGCAGAAGTGCGAGGGGAAGCCACCTACCGGTATCGAGCCAACGATCCTCTAATTAAGCCCTTTGCAGAATTTGACCGCCAAAAAGCAAGTCTGCGAGCACTCCAAGAATCCACAGTGGGGCTGTGCTGGCTTGATGCTAAAGGAAAGGCCATCCCTTATGATGTGGGAGCGTTTGCCAGGGTCCAAGATGAAATTCTGCGACTGCAAAGCGCCATAGATCACAATGCCAATGTGCTAGACGAGCTAGAAGACATGGTCCGGGTGATTGGCCTTAGCGAGGATAAATTCAGCCTTGGCAGACTGCACGGAGAAAAATCTAGGATTCAGGAAAGCATCGAGCAGATCAGAGCCTATCCTGATAAAACCCTCGCACATAAATGGAGAGCTGTTGTTGAGGTTGGCGGCGACCGGGAGATGTACGAGGCCTTGCCCGAAGTCAGAGCAGCCCGTCAAAGGGCAGTTGAGCAGATCGAGCCCCTGAAAGC
>JAJRAX010000235.1 GCA_028679775.1 Methanothrix sp.
ATTGATTCGAACGAGAGTCCGCATATAATTCAAGATCATATCCAAAATTTTTTAGAATTTTCAAGTTAGCGACTAATGCATCTTCTAGCTCTTTCTCAAGTCCTATGCTCTCTGCTATGGGCTGTCGTTGAGTCTTCTCAACGAAATCTTGATATCCAGGATTATTTAAAGCAAGCAAATTATTGAGCTTATTCCAATATTCTAAAGATATTTTAAAATTACTTCTTTGGAAACTACATCTCAGAGGACCCCATTCATCAAAATATGGGTTTTGGCGAAGATCTTTTACTCCTAACGAATGTTCGAACCTATAGAGTACTTCGTAATCGCAGCCATAATCCCATCCCTGATCATTATTGTCGGCAATAGAATATGCATCGCTCTCAGCCTGAATTAAATAGCGGATATCTTTCTTAGGTGAGGTTCTCCATAAGAGTATTAAGTCCCCCTCTTTTGTTGCTTTATTACATGTCCACCAGCCATCTGAATCAGCCCCACATGTAGGATCAAGATCCTCTCGATCACAGCCATCTTCGTCCAGATAATAATCAGGTCGAGTTACCCAAAGCCAATATTGGCGCTCATTTAATTCCGAAATGTCTTAGACCTCCTTGATTGCATCCTCGTGGATTACATGAGCCTTGAATAAGGGACCAATGAATTTCCGCAGTACTTGGGTTTCATTATCATGGCCGGATTTGTAGGATGCCTTATTGTTTTCGAATCTCTCCACAAGGTCGATCGACTCTTTGGGTGCCGCCAATCCGTTGCCCTCCGCGGGTTATATTGTTGTTCTGACGAAAAAGATTTCGGAGATGCCAAGAAATGAATGCTTGATATTTGGAGAGAGCATCAAGTAAGCAGCCGAATAAAGATGATGGCATATCCGATTGAGTTGGATTTGTTATTATTTAAAACATATTAATAATTAGGGGCCGGGACCGGGATTCGAACCCAGCTCGAGGGATCCACAGTCCCTCAGGATAACCACTACCCTATCCCGGCACGCCACAATTGCAGTCTACTGCAAGGAGATAAAACTTTCCCCGCAATAGGCCTTTCCTGTAACATCCACCACCATCGAGACAAGGTCCTCCAGGCGGTTGATGTAGTAAACCTGGCCGAGGCTGGAGAGCGCCTCTTCAACGTGTCTGTCCTTGTAAGCTTGGTCTATGCAGAAGAGCACAAAGTGGCCGGCTTTTGCGGCTCTCTTGATCTCTTCCCATTCCTGGTATAGATTCTGGATGTGGGTGTCTGTGATGCAGAGGATGAGGCATCCGGGACGCTCTTCAGCGAGCTGTCTTATCGCCGTTCCGGGTATGTGCGTGCGAGTTGAGAAGAACTCCACAAGAACGTTCTCGACAGAACCAAGGTCTCGCGTCCAGGGTGCGACCAGATATTTCTCGCTGAAGTTTATGGCAGCTATCTGCGCACCCTTGTTATGGGCAAACCAGCAGGCTTTGAAGGCTGCGAGCGTAGCCCGATGGGTCTTGGTCCCCCATGTCGGCCCCTCCATTGAGCGGCTGCTGTCCAAAACCACGAGCAAGTCAGGCACAGCTTCGGCTGCTGGCGTCATCCGGCCAGTCTCTTGGGAGCGCTTGTATGTGGTCACGCCCGGTATCAGCCGCGGCGCGAGGCTCAGGGAGTAGGAGACGTCCAGTTCACTGCAGGGATCAGTCAGTCGCCACTTGACCGGCGAGGAGGGGTAGCTCTCGCTTCTGGAGAACGGCGTCTCTCGAATCACTATGCTGTAACTTTGATCGCGATACCAGCGTGCCAGGTCCCCTTTCAGCCCCAGGACTGCCAGCACTTTTTCATACTTGGCAATATCCTGGTCCGCGACACTGGATAGAGGAAGTGCATCGGCATTCCCATTCAAGATCTCCAGGCACCGAATTGGGCCGCGCCATAAAATGCCAGGCAAAAACGGCTCCAGGATCCTGGCCATCTGTCGGCACTGCCGAGGCCAAAGGCTTTTGTCTCTGATGCCTGGAGAAAATAGCCTCTCCAAAAGATCCACCTCAGGACGAGAGCATGACGGCAAAGTTGGCATGGCCGCCCTCCAATAATTCTTTAAAAATCCTAAAATCACTCGGTCCAGGGGCATCAGCAGCTCACCCTGCCTGGATAGCCTCTTCCAGCCCATGAGCACCTTTCTCTCGTCCTCCTCGCTTCTCTCCAGCCGGAATGAGTCCACTACGATATCGGAGAACAGATTGACCAGATAACGAGCCCTGTCGATGTCTTGCTTCTCCAGGCCGTCCAATGCAGCCTGGGCCAGAAGCCCGGCCTCCTCTAAAGAACGGGGGCAGAATATGTAATGGACGATGAGATGATCAAAGAGGTTCTCCAAATAGAGAGGGCCCTCCGCCAGCATCTCTTCGGTTATGGTTATGCAGTAGTTGCTGAAGGGAAACTCGCCCGACGCCCCCGACTTTCCCAGACAAGGTGGCGGCAGAATCGGCCAGTTCCAGTTCTCTCGAGACCTCTGCCAGACATCACTCAAGTTCAATGACATCAATAGCCGCCTCTGGCCCAAATCCGCCGGCAGCGATGCTTCCGCCTTTCTTTCTCCACCCAGCCCTCCTTCCTGCAATTCCCTTGACTCGAATCCTTCCGCCGCTCATGAGAAGCCCCAGGTACTCTCCGGCGTCTCCCAACACATTGAGGCTTCCGGAACGCATGAGCCACCCTGCTCTCTCTTTGCATGAGCCCCGCACGGCTATGCGTCCTCCAGAGTTGCCGAGACCGAGAAACTTGCCGGCGTCGCCGAGCACCACTCCAAATCCGTCGCGCATATTTCTGAAGGCATAATCCCGGCATCCTCTGGCAATAATCCTGCCTCCTTGCATCTCCTGGCCCAGGTAGTCGCCGGCCTTTCCCTGCACTACTATCCGGCCTCCACTCATCTTTTCGCCCACATGATCCCTGGCCTCAGCCAGGATGATCGTTCCCCTGCGCAGTTCCAGGCCCACATAATCCCGTGAGGGCAGCACCAAAGGGGCAGTGCTTCTCTCAGCTGCAAGGCTCGTGAGATAGCCCCAGATCAGAGCATATCTCTTTCCCGGATCTGTTGAGATGAGCAGGTCGACCTGAGTTCTGTCTTCAGGAATAAGCTCCTTCACAGCATCGCGGCTGGGCTTGTTTCCAACTCTGTCAGCCAGATCCTCCAGGCTGAATATCATATCGCCTTCTCGCGTCTTCAGCCTCCTGCCAGGTCCCTTTTTCAGGTAGGCGGAATCCATTAAGGAAGACAGCTTCATGGCAGATCTTCCAGAGCTGGAATGAAGTCCAGCCGGGCTATGGGATCGTCGAATAAAGATAGTTCCTCGATGGCCTTTGCTGTAGACATCTCTTTGTCCACGGCCCGCGAGAATATCCGATTCATCTCTTCTCTCTCGTTCATGGTGCGGTTTATGCTATTCTCCACGAGTCTTGCCACATAGGCCAGCTTCCCGGCGCCAAAGTATGGTGGCTTCTCCAGGGCGTGGCGCATCGGTGTGGTCCTATGCCAGATGATATATGGCGCGATCGCCTTGAGAACCTCCAGATCGGCATCTCTATCCAACAAATAGGCAAAAGCCCTGCAAAAGATCCTCAGATCCTGTCGCACACGGTCAGAGAGACCCTCGTCCACCTGCCAGCAGATGGCTTCGGGATTGTTTTGGTAATGACAGCCGGAGCAGAGTCCGAGAGATGGCTTGCTTTGAGATAGCTGTGTCTTATCGTAAAATGGCGCTCTCTCGCAGAGTGTGAAATCCCTGATCAGACAGAGTATGGCCAGCTCCACCTGCCCGGCCAGTGGCTTGTTTTCCACAATCCCTGGCAAGGAGGAAAACTCCTGGGAGGTGAAGCGGGGGAGCTGGTCAGCCAGATCCCTGACATCCGTCTCTCGCTCTGACAGGAGAAGGCCTGCCAGGAAGTCGGGCTGAGTGGCGGGCACACAGGCAGAAATTCTGTCCCTCAGAGCCTCATCCAGCGGGTAGGTGCCTGAGAACTCCGGGTTCATGGTTGCGAAGTAGCAGGTGTCTCCCGGTCTGCAGAGCTGTCCAGCGTAGCTGATCTTTCTCTTCTGCAATATCTCCAGGAATAGGTTCTGCTTGCCGCTGGGGAAGCGGTTGATCTCATTTATGAGCTTCCAGTTAGACGCAGCCCAAGCCGTCCAGAGGACCTGGGTGGGACCGGTTGCGGATGCAGTCACAGTCCACTGTCTGGGATCAAGAAAGCCCACGATCTTCTCTTCAGTCTGCTCCGGGTGGCCTGTGACCATGATATCCTCAACCCGGTCCAGGTCCATAGAAAGAAATGAGGAGCCGAGCAAGTTGATGAGTGTGGTCTTGTTGGCACCCATCCCACCATAGAGGAGGACCACGCGGCCTCGCAGGCAGGCATTAGCTATAGAGAAGTAGAGCTGTGCGTTGACCCTCTGCCTGCCGATGGCTAGATCCTTTCTGCCTACATGCAGCCGTTCTTCCTCAAGGGACGCTATGAGTTGCTGTATCTTTTTATGTGGATCTGGCATAAAAAGAGGGCTACATCGCCTGCAATATTTAAAATGAGCGAATAAGGAGGAATAGCAAAAGTCAGTTAGGTAGGAGGGAAATCATATTTGACTTTTGCCAATCATATGTACGACTCATGACGAATATAAGCTTTTCGCTTTAGACAATCGACGTGTCCATTTTGGGGAATGCGGTTGAGTTTTGACAGGCAAAATAGATGGGGTACAAAGATCGGTGACTTCATCCCATCCCCTGAAGGAGATGGGTCTTCTCTATCCCTTTACCCCAACGTTATAATGAAGGTGGGCAAAAGTCTGTATCGTAGGAGGGATTGATGGCCGACGACTTTTGCCTATCCAGTTTACGACATACGACGATATAAACCTTTCTATTTCTGATTTGTTCATGTCAATTGCCGAATTGATTGGGGATCAGTTTCTTTTTTTAGATGCCTGCTTGTACGGGCAAAAGAGTCATTACTGTTGCTAGAGCTTGTACTCAATAAAATTCTGGAAAGGCTGACCTGCAGTGATCTGGTTGCCATCGGAAGCAGCCTTCCCATCTGAGTCACTGCCGAGATCCACCGATTGATCATAAAGGAGGTCCGAGAAGGAATGACGAAGCTGGTATTGTTGCGGCACGGCCAGAGCCTCTTCAACCAGGAGGGCAGGTTCACAGGTTGGATGGACATTGATCTGTCCGAGCGGGGCCGGGCTGAGGCTGGGGAGGCTGGATGGCTCATGAAAAGCAGCGGCCTGTCCTTTGATATTGCATTCACCTCAGTTCTCAAGCGCGCCATCCGGACGTTGTGGATTGTACTCGACGAGATGGACCTGATGTGGATTCCTGCTCTGCCCTGCTGGCGGCTCAATGAGCGCTTTTATGGGGCGCTGGAGGGGCAGAGCAAGTCTGAGATGGACAGGAAATATGGAGCCGGACAGGTTCATCTTTGGAGAAGGGGATTTGTAGAGCGTCCTCCTGCGGTCGATACGGACGATGAGCGCTATCCTGGCATGGATCCACGCTACCGGGATGTGCAGGAGAGCTTGCTTCCCAGGACCGAGTCGCTGAAGGATACACTGGAGCGCGTTCTGCCATTCTGGCAGGCTCTGATTGCCCCGGAGCTTGAAAAGGGCAAAAACGTCCTGGTCGTCTCGCACGGCAACACCATACGCGCTCTGGTCAAGCATCTGGAGGGCATCTCCGATCAGGATATCGAGAAGATCGAGATCGGCACGGCCCAGCCTCTGCTCTATGAGCTGGATGATCAGATGAGGCTCGTGGGCCGGTCTTATCTGGGACTTACCAGGGCCGGGCGGAATGGAAAGTGAAAAGCAGCGAAGATTTTTGGGAGTGTTGGTTAAAATGTCTTATGCGGTTGAAATTATAACGATAGAGCGAAAGGAGGAGCTGATAGAGCAATATGCCCGCCAGGTGCTCTATGAGGTCAAGTCTGAGATCTATGGCTGCTGCATCAAGCTTCTCACAGGCAGCCCTAGAATCAAGAACGCCTGGGAGGAGAGTTTCTATTTTGCCTCACAGAACATTCGCTCCCACGGCAGGCTCTATGTTCTGGAGGACAAGTCAGTAGGAGAGAACCGGGTGTTTTACGATCCCCATTCAAAGAGCTGCTTTCTCTTCAACATCGACTACTATGGCTGGATCAAGTCCCTGGCGCTCTCTGTAGCCGGTGACATCCTGGAAGACAATCACGGTATCTACTCAGTGCACGGGGCCTGTCTGGATGTGCGGGGACGCGGCGTATGCATCCTTGGTGGATCGGGTGCCGGCAAGACCACTCACACATATGGTCTCCTGCGTCAGCCTAAGGCGCGTGTGGTCTCTGACGACTGGTTCTTTGCGAGGGTTTTTGGCGACGATGTCCTGGCCTACAGCTCCGAGAAGAACTTCTACATTCGAGCAGATCTCGCCGATATCTGGAAGGAGTTCTCAGGTCTGGTCGGCAAAGCCGTTTTGGATGAGTTGGGACGGGCGGTTGTGGATCTCCGGTGGGTGATAGGCAAAGGGCGAATCCTGCCGCTGACGACTCTTGAAAACGTGATTGTCCTCAAGCGAGACCCCTCTTCTGAGGAGATCGTGCGAGAGCTGGGGGCAGATGAGGCGCTGGCTATCCTGGAGGCGAACGGCTACTTCAATCCACACCTTCTGGTGAAAAGCGACTTCAAGCGCAGGCTGCGGAGCAGATTCTTCCGGGAACTGTTCACCCGGACCCGCGTGTACGAGGTCAACACCAGGGGAACACCGGAGGAGAGCCAGAGGGCGATTGGGGCGATACTGGGGAGCGGGTAGGCCGTGAGGCATGGCCTCCGGTCGCATCCTTGGTGATGTGGTGGTGGGGAAAAATTGGAAAACCATAGCGGAGACCGCGAAATATAAAGCGAGTTTAGGGAACAATGGACGAAAATAAAATATTAATAATATTAATAATATTAATCGGTGAGACTGGTGGCAATGCCTTTCGAGGGACTGCTGGGAAATGGCTGCGAGCTAAAGATAATCGAATTTCTTCTGCCGCTAAAGGGATTAGAGTTCAATTTATCCGAGTTGTCTGAGGAGATTAGCGTATCCAGGCCCACGGTGGATCGCATAGTGAAGAAGTTCGTGAAATGGGGATTGATGAAGGTTGCCAGCACACATGGCCGAACTAAATACTACTCTTTGAATGAAAGCTCGGACTTCATTGAAGTATTCGAGAATCTCAACAATCGCTTGGTGGAGCAGATGCTAGGTGAAGAGATGCTATGCCAGATTGGCGAATACAGAATGCATCATACTCCTGTTTGCATCCCCAAGCCCATGCCGCTATCTGAGGAGGTCGCAGGCTGGATTGCTGAGCCATCTGAAAGTCAGACCGAGTCAAATGGAAATATAATCCTCAATGATATCCGAGATTTTCCGAACAACATAATAGCTTTAGGTGTACCAGATGCAGCATGATGATTTCTTTAGGAGAGAGCTCGTGCAGGAGCTTAGGCGTGTTGAGAATTTAATGAGGCGTGAAAGCTCAGTTGAAAAGAAGATATACTACTTTTCGGCAGCATATGGCATAACCAGCAGGACATTCAGATATTCCTTCTCTAAAGACATCCTGTTGG
>JAJRAX010000236.1 GCA_028679775.1 Methanothrix sp.
CAAGGTCCGGCTCCCTGATGCCGGAAATCTCAGCACCGTTCAGTCTTAACCTTCCGCTTGACGGAGTGTCGAGGAGACCCAGAATATTCAGGAGAGCAGTCTTGCCTGAGCCTGAGGGCCCTATTATGGAGATGAATTCGCCTTTCATGATATTAAGGCTGATATTCTTCAGGGCAGAGATCTCTTCTTTTCCACGGCGGTAGATCTTGAACAGGTTCTCGGATTCTATTATTGCGCTCAATCCAGCCCACTCCTGATAGCTTCCATTGGCGATAGCCGGGAAGACCGAAATGCCGGATACAGGCCGCAGAATAGACCTAGGACCACTGAGAAGAGCAGAGCAAATCCGATGAGTTGCAGATCAAATGATATGAGTGAACCCTGGGGCGAATAGGGAAGCATGCTTTTGACGAAGCTTTCGATCAAACTGGATCCAACTATGGCTGATGCCGTTCCAACTATTCCGCCGCCTGCAGTGATGAACACAGTCTCAGCCAATACCATCTTGCCGATGTCCAGGCCTGAGGCGCCGATTGCCTTCATCATGCCGAACTCACGGGTTCTCTCGTTTACAGACATCAGCAGGGTATTTATGATGCCAAAGGCGCTGATGATGAGAGCGATGACTATAACCGTGAGCAGAAGCGATCTGGCCGAGCCTGCCAGGTTCATGATAGTACCCAGGACCTGAGTCATGGTGACCACCTGGATATCGGGAATCTTCTCCATTTCTGATGATACTTCCGCAATCCTGCTGATATCGTTGAGCTTGACGCCGATGGTTGTTATTTTGCCCACCTTGTGGAACACGCGCTGCGCTTCCGCTAAAGGAAGAAAATGGAACTGATCATCCTGGTCACCTGTTCTCTCCAGGATTCCGACGATGGAGAACCCGGCCAGGGGTCCGTCAGCCTGCGTGGCTCCTACCGACAGGTTGTATCTGTCCGCCAGGCCGCGTCCGATGATCATGACATTTGTCTCATTGTTAGAGAAATATCTGCCTTCTATCTTCCACCAGGGCTTAAGCTCTCGCATCTCGTCAATGCTTATGCCGAAGGCCACATGGGCCACATCCTGGCCGCTCTTCTCATCTTTTCTCAGAAACTGGTGCATGAGCATCGGTGTGGCCAGGCCGATGCCGTCAATTTTGCTCACGTTTTCCAGATCTGCAGCAGTCAGATATTTGGGTATCACGCCTCCGTGGATGACCAGAGAGGCAGCCTCGTAAGGGCATCCTTTAGGAACCGCCAGGATATGCACTCCCAGACTGTTTACCTCCCTGGAAAGCTCCTTTCCATATCCGGAGTTCAGGGAAAGGAGGCTGAACAGAACGGCAATGGCAATGGCCACGCCAAGTACTGTCAAGAATGTTCGTCCCTTCCGGCGCTGCAAGTTCTTGGAGGCCAGAGTGAGAAAGTTCATCGGTAAATTTCTCCGTTGATCTCCACGATCTTTCCGATGATCATAGGATCTCCGTCTTTCTCGGCGACAGTTCCATAAACCCTAACATTGGACCCTGCCTCTTGTGGTATGACGAAGTTGCTCGGAAAGATATCTACATAGATGCTTGCCGCTCCGTCGTTGACGATAAACCAGCAGCCTGCCGGGCATTCGGTCTGAATCTTCCCTTGAATTACGACGTTCTTGCCTTCGTATGAACTGAGATTTTTAAAGATATCCCCGATATTCACGTTTTCATCCTTAAGCTCTGCAGGGATATCCTTAGCCTGAACTGTCTGCAAGGCCAAGACCGCAAAACAGATAAGCAGAATTACAACCTTTAAGCCATTAATTCTCTTCATGGTTAACACCCACATTCGGTTTGAAACTTGCTCGACACTATTTATTCCTGCATAATTTTGCAATTATTGCCTTGAAGGAATGCTTTATAATGAGCTTCAAATTGCCTCTTAAAACTCTCACAAACAAAGCGCACAGCATATAAATACTAGGAGTTAACATTTGTTAATAATAAGAATAAATAGGAGTGGATCTTGAAATGACTAAATCGGGATTGTTAGCAGTAATGGCTTTGTTGTTCTCATGCATAGGTTTGGCGTACATCGGATGCTCTGAAGAAGGTGCCGCCGGCACATCTGGGGAATGTAGCTGCTATAAGATTATGTACATGGACTCAGATGACAAAAATCTGACAGTAGAGATCAGTGCACCCTCTTGCGATTGCAGCGAGAACAGCACAAAGCTATTGTACATGGATTCTTCCGGCCATTGTTTGTTAAACGGCGAGCAAAGCCCCTTCTGCAAGTGCAATGAAAAGATGAATATGGAGAACTGCACATGCCTTGCGAACTTGACGTTCAACGAGATGATGGGCACCCTCAAAGAGAAGATTGTTCATTGAACTGGGGTGTTTGGAGGTCCGGCAAATTTGCAGACCTCCATTCCAAGATAGGATGCGGCGGTCCCGGTAATTTATAACGTTGGGGTAAAGGGGTAGAGAAGACCCATCTCCTTCAGGGGATGGGATGAATCGTACCCCTTTCATTACTTTCGCTCCGCGTGCTCGATGAAGCAGGAAGCCCTGCCC
>JAJRAX010000237.1 GCA_028679775.1 Methanothrix sp.
ACTTGACCTCCATTCTCACAGCCCCCCCAAGGAAACGTTAATGCATTCTTCCATAGTCCCGAGCCCTGCCTTGACTTTCGCGAGACCCGGCAGGTATGCCAGAGCCTTGCCGGAATTGACCATCATCTTGGCGAATCGTTCTGTCGCCGGGGAGACGACCATGCAGGTGTCGCAAAAGACCCGCGCTCCGCTCTCCTCGATCGTCTGCACCAGATCCGGATGCGCTTCAGCAATCTTCCTGGCTGTGCAGACCCACAGAGCCTTTTTCACCGTGCCACCTTTCAGCAGTCCTGCAATCTTTTCGAGTTCCTCTTCTGAGCAGTGCGGGCAGCCGAGAGCTACGGCGTCCGCGCCTTCACCCGGATTTGCAGCGTAGACCTCGTCAATCTCCTTTCGGTCGATGCTGATCCGCTCCTCCGCCTTCCAGGCCGGCGGCGCGGGCGTCACGTCCTCCACGTAATAAAGCGCGACCGATCCGCTGGCAGCCATGCTAGCCCCCAGAGCCTTGAGTTCGTCCACGGTGGGAGCAGCCCTCAGCCGGAAGAATGGCACCCCGTCCTTGACGATTCTGCCAACCAGAAATCCCAGAGCGCCATAGTCCGATCCATGCAGATCGGCATCTACCTCAACGAGGAGGGTCGGCCTGCGAGACTCATCCAGATGGTAGCCGTAAAGGGCAGTCTTTCCGACCAGCGCCGCCGCCAGGGCCGATGGGCCGCCTTCCCGGTTGGTGCGGGCACCGATGACGGAATTGGCATAGGAGACGGCTGACGACTCGCTCCAGGCCAGGTGATCGCCTCTGCTGGCCAGGTCATAGATCTGATAGGGAGTGCAGGTGCAGTCGATGGTGACTCCGAGTTTCCGATAGGCTTCAATGGTCTCCTGCTGCTTGAGAGCGAACTGTTCAGTGATGCCCATCTCCTTCCAGCGGCAGAGGTCCATGCCGGCAGGATTGAGGATGCTCGGCACAGCCACATGCCCCTCCAGATCTGAGATCCACTCTAGTCCCGCCTCACCGATGTTCTTGTAGGAAACGCCCGCGACCTGGACAGACCTCACGGGCACGAGCCTCTCAGCGCCGTAAATGTCGCCCAAAGCTACGAGAATCTCCATCATGCGACGCAGGGTCTCGCCTTTTTCACCCTGATAAATGCCTTCTTCCTCTCGGGAAAGGTACATGGCAGTTGCCTTTGGATCTTTTGCTATAAATCTTGGCACCACTCGATTGCCACAGAGAGAATAACATTATATCAATCGGTGCAGAGGATGCGCCTCTCCCGGCGCGATATCCAGGTCGCGTACAGCTTCTGCGATGAGGATGTCGGCCAATGCCGCCGCAGGGAAGATGACGTCGGCCATCTCGATAGGCCCGTAGAGCAGGAAATCGGCAGCTGAGAGAAGCTGCATGGCCGCGGCAGAGGCATCGCAGCCCTTTCTGATGGCAGTCTCTTTTTTGGACAGCCACGACCAGGATGATATGGCATTGTGGATGCCGGAGCCGACAGGCTGGCCGAGGCGTGCCTTGGCCGCCACTGAGAAACGCAGAGCCGATCCGGCACCACTGCCCAGGGGCAGCACCGCCGGATCGATGAGCAAATTAGTGATGCCCAAATCCTTGGCAGTTGCCAGGAGCCCCTCCGCCCTGACTCGACCGCCGGTCTCCAGAATGGCAAGCGAACCGTCCACTCCTGGTTCAGACGGATTGTAGGCCAAGACTATGGCAGTGTCAACCTCGCTGTCCCCAATCGACCTGGCCTCAGCCTCATCTGTCGCCAGGCTGATGCTGTTGTAGATCGCGCGGTCTGCATACCCGATCTCCGAGACGAGAGCCGCGGCTGCCGCGCGAGTAGCCGCATCTGCAGAATCGATGATGAACGGGCCACTCCAGACGCCATCGATGAAATCGAGATAACTTTGAAAGGCCTGAATGCTTCTGGCATACAGATGCAAAACCGACGGGCACCCTGTCTCGGCTGACAGCTCCGTCTGGCGGTCTATCAGCCTCTTTGCTGCCTTCTTGTCGAATAGACCAAGCCCCTCATCCTCGACGATCTTGTGCCCTTGGTAGAAGATGGTGCCGCATAAAACCGAAGGCTGCTCGCCGGGCTGGCCACCAAACTTCACGCCGCCCACATTCACAATTGCTTGCTCTCGTTTGAATCTAAACAATCTTCATCCCTCTGCGGCGGCCTCTATCGCGGCCTCTTTTTCTCTCTCATCTATCACAATCCAGGCAGTCGTATCCATGGCCACACCTGCACCAAAGAAGAGATCTCCTTCTCCTGCGGCAATCAGCCGAGGTGCCACTTTTCTCTTTATTACCTGGAATGGCTCGGCAGGATATGGCTTTGCCATGCGGCTGTACCTGACGATCAGCTCTTCTATCTGAGTCACGTCCTCGATGCCTATGCAGTCTATCAGCTTGACCTGATCTTGGAAGCGGCTGATTGCCTCGGGCGGTAGATTCTGGATAAATGGTATGGCTCCATTGGACCCAATTATTCGTCCCTGCTCATCAATGCCATTTTTGTGCAGAGCCAGAATGGTGTTGCCGGGCAGGTGTCCCTTCGACTCCACTCCGCAGAGGATGAGAAACCGGATATTGCAGTTGGAGATCACATTTGCCACGATCTTCTCAACCCCCAGATTCTCGGTCTTGCACTGGCCAAAAATTGCAGCTCCTCGCAGTACGAGCGGACTTGTCAGAGTCACCACAGCCACTGCCGCAGCGGGATCGCACACCTGATAGTCGCCGCGCACAGGCGGCCAGGGCACCTCGTAGCCCTTTTTTCCGCTCTTGACATCTTTTGCCATATCGCTTCTCCAATTATTCCTAGAGATCGGTCAGCATTTATAACGTTGGAGTAAAGGGGTAGAGAAGACCCATCTCCTTCAGGGGATGGGATGAATCGTACCCCTTTCATTACTTTCGCTCCGCGTGCTCGATGAAGCAGGAAGCCCTGCCCCTTCAGTGGCATGGGAGGA
>JAJRAX010000329.1 GCA_028679775.1 Methanothrix sp.
ACACCTGGGATACCCATTCTGCTGCGTTATCGTACTCCAGGCTCGGGTTTGTCAATACCTATTACCTGGCTTACAGGGATCTGCCGGATATCATCCGGAGGCATGTCAGGGGCACTAATGCCGTTGACTTTGGCTGTGGGGCAGGACGCTCCTCAAGGTTCGTGACAGCGCTGGGATTTAAAACCATCGGCATAGATATCTCTCCGAATATGATAAAAGTGGCAAGAGCTATTGATCCGGAGGGCGATTACCGGCTTGTCAGTGATGGTCTTTACAGCCTCCTGGGGAGAGGAAAGTATGACCTTGTTACTTCAATATTCACCTTCGACAATATTCCCGGGTGGGAGAACCGCACGAATATTCTGGTTGCTTTAAGTGAACTGTTATCGCGCGATGGCAGGATCATTTGTCTCGACTCGACGCCTGAGATATATGTTAACGAGTGGGCATCGTTCACCACAAAAGCTTTTCCTGAGAATGCTATGGCAACTACCGGGAATATTGTCCGTGATATTGTTCTGGATGTTGAAGATAAGACTCCCTGCGAGGATATCTTCTGGACCGATTCCGATTATCGTAAGCTTTTTGGGCTGGCGGGGCTGGCGGTTGAAGCGGACTACAGGCCTTTAGGCTACAGCCATGAGCCGTTTGAATGGGTCAGCGAGAAAGAAACAGCTCCCTGGGTAATTTTTGTTCTGAGGAGGAATGTATAGTTGGCAGTCAACGCGCTGTTGCTTGGATTTCGTCTCAGTCACATACAATATTGCATCAAAGCCGCCTTCAACAATAGAAGCAGTCTGATTTTATACCCGTTGCGATAATATTATCAGGTTAACGCATTGGCGTAGCACTCCTCATTATGTAAGCCGTATATTGGTCTCAAAACCTGAAAGAGACAGGATACAAGTAACTGTCATACCCCTGGAGGAGTGGTGTGAGGGGGAGGATGTAATGTGAAAAATCAGGACAAACTGACCACTTATCACTTAGTATCCAATAATAAATAAAAATTATCAAAAAAGCGGATGTTAAGAAAAATAGTTATATTTGCATATCCCCACCGGGGGGATAGGATAAAATAAAACTATATGAAAGAACACGAACATATTAAAGAAGTAATAAGCAGACTTTCAAAGATTGAAGGACACGTCAGAGG
>JAJRAX010000238.1 GCA_028679775.1 Methanothrix sp.
AGCACATGAGAGCGTTCCTTGGTATAGTCGCCCCTTCCCAGGTCGAAGCTTTGCATGAAGCGAACGGCATCCACAGGTCCGAGGGCTTCGGCAAGGGCATCGATCCCAAGTCGTCTTATCTCCTCTGTGCTTCTAACATCCGTCTTGGAAGACATTTATCAGCCACCTCACAGGATTCTCTATTTCGATATAGATTTGATTTCGCTTTATTCTCGCCATTCGCAATACGTCGTCATCAGTCGTTAGCATAACCTCTGCGCCTCTTTCTGCATATGATATATGCGCAGCATCCATGGCGTGAAAGCCGAGTTCTTCCAGCTCTGATGCCCTTTTGATGATCCGCTTGTCGGTCTTTATTTTCTCCTTGACAATGGATGCCAGTACAGAAATATCTGTTCGTTTCTTTTGGTCTGTTACAGCAGATATTTCGAAGTCTACTGCGCCACTACCTACCAACATCCAGTCCTCATTGCATCGGTCCAAGATGGTCAGAACAGCCTCAGATTCCATTCTAATTCGATCTTGTGTCCTATCATCAAAGGGTCTGCATAAACAACATACATCCATATAGATTTTCATACGCGCTCGACTATTAATATAATGCACATGCGGTATTGGATAAAACACCTTCGTGACATTAAAACTTTTCTTCGAGAATCATATGATTGAGATTTATCTGGCGGACAACGATGATTTTCTAACTTCATGCCCGTTTGCAGGAGTCTCGTGCATCCTGTTCCAGTAGGCAAGAGGCACGTCACCGTGCGCGCGCTTCCGATAGCGTGGGCTCGCCCGGCTGCCGGACAGTTCCACCGTCCCCGTCATTTGTGAAAATGGTAAGCGATAGTGGTACAAAGGGACTGAATAAGAAAAATCCAAAAAGGAAACTGACGTACTACTGCCCACTCATGGTTTGTAGAAATTGATATCATCGACTTGCGGAAAATCGCTATCGTTAGTGGCGATATTGGAAATGCCTTCGGATTTGATAACCGCCAGGTGAGTGGCATCCGAAATCAATAGGCCATATCTATAAAAATATATTTGCACTTATAAACACATTTGAAGACAAAGGCAACGCTTCAAGGGAATTTATCACAGCCAATCCTCGGATTCTATAATTTCATCAATGAGATCTACGTCGTCCAGTGCGATTGAACCTGCTAATCTCTCCGCAATGTTCTTGGCTGGCTTGATGAGTATCTTGCCATCTTTTATATTTAGAAATACTTTTTTACCTTCACTTATGCCAAGCTCAGCCACTATGGAACTTGGCAGCTCGATTATCCCTCCTTTCTTGACAAGAACCTCCATAGATATCACCACGATTTAACTGATATGCCTGGCATTTAAAAATAGGTTTCTTAATATGGAGAGACAAGGCATATTCCGCTGAATCCCCTCAAGCTCGACCTGTTCATGATGGCACCGGACGACCGCAGGGAGAAGGTGAATTATGAGATCAACCGGCCAACATTTGCGAGGCTCAAGCCGCCTCTTCCGAAGATCTGCCGGTTCATTCCTTACTCGGAACTGTTGAGGGAGATCGAGCAGATCGGAAGCAGGATTCGTTACATGAAGCCGGAGTTCATCTCGGAGATCGCAGAAAGCTGTGAGCCGGATTACTCATGAAGCTGCCCGCTGCAATTCCCGTCCCGGCCATGTTGCAGCCACTCGGGCTGTGCCCGACCGGGCGATCCCGCCCGACCGCACGCGCGCGCATGCAGCAAGTTATTATCAATGATGCTGACTGCATATCTCCTTGATACACATGATCCTCACTTCCGAGAAGGTTCTGGAGATCCATAAGCTGATAATCAGCAATTTCGGTGGAACAGATGGCGTTCTTTGCGATGGTACCATTGACTATCTGGTTGATCAGATCAATGCAGAGCCTGAGCTATTTAGTAAAGCGGCTATCGCTCTGCATATCGTAGCCAATTGCCACCCCTTCCTGGATGCAAACAAGAGATCTGCATTTCAAATTGCCGAATCGATACTCAACAGCGAAGGACTCACCATCAATGCAAATGAGGGAACGATAATCCGAATGCTGTTGAGAATCGCAAGCTACGAGTGCCAGATATATGATATCAAAATTTGGCTTGAGAAGAACACCCGCGGACTTTGAATTATCACATCTTGGCCAAACGCTTCATAAGCGATTCATTTCGCCGCATGCTTTCATCAAGGCGCAGTCTCTCATCAGGGGTTAGACCATCTAACTTGTTTGCAGATCTCGTTTGCTTCCCCCTTGGCTTTGATGTGGATTGTCCAGACATAAAACTTTACATGCCCATCATGATTAAATAGCTATTTATGATGAAGTCCGAACTGCATACACAATAACCGCTTGCAGGTGAGACCACTGCGCGCGCATCCGCGGGCACGAGCGCGGGAGGAAGACAGGCTGAGGTCGTGGCTCCTGATTATCTGGAAAATGGCAGGCGAAAAAAGTAGTGCCGGGATCAGTCCAGCTTATAAATTCTAATCCTGTCATTGTCAAACGCCTTAGTGAATCCCTCGATATTGTCGCCGTTGACCATCTTTGTGAAGACGGTATCCTTTTTTAGATAAGGTCTCATGCCGGCAGTGCCGAAACTCTGGTTGGTGGGAATCCTCACGTAATCGCTAAAGTGTCCTCCTGAGGCCATTACTATCGAGAAGTACTTGCCCAAATCCTCAGACATCACAAGTGCGTAACTCGCTTTGTACTTTCCGGCTACCTCCTTGGCAGACGTTGCATTCTCGGATAAGAAGAAATCCGATACATCCCCGACCTTATCTTCAGACTCAAAGGGATACCATAGAGCATATTCTATCTTGTGCCAGGGCTTTTTGGGATCTGCGTAGCCGGCAATGGTATTCTTGATACCCTTAGATGCCTCACTTATCACAACGTCGCGTTTGCCAATCTTCTCAATGCCGTCTGCATAATCCCACCAAGCCATGACTGTCGCGTCGCTCTCTGTATTGTTTGCCAGCCACTGGTAGCCTTCTAATGCCTTGGGGTCGTTCATGAACCAGTCCAGAGATTGCATGCTGTCAAACTCCAGTTTCATCCCTGCCAATGCAGCTGCAAGCACCAATACAATTACTGCTATGCCTTTTGTCCTGCTCTTCATGCTTTTTTGCGTTTTCATGGTCATGGATGCTTCCCCCGATAAGAAATCGAATCCTGAAGCAGCTTGCACCCTCTGAGCCCTTGGGCACCACCCGGTCCAGTGTTCGATAATTTCTGAAAAATGCAACATCAAACCATCTCCTTCACTTTTGCAAATAATTCCTCTGCGATCTTTGTGGGATCAGCAGTCTGAATGAGCTTGAGTCCAAGCTCATCTGCATAATCCCAGAGCAGTTGAATGCACTGCGCGTACTCCTCACACTCATCGCAGTGGCCATCGTGCTCGTACCAGACCTGGATGCCATGACTCCCGGAGACAAATATGATCGCATCCACGCCCAGTGGAACAGAACGACCGAAAAGAACCCCCAGTTGAGGATCGATTTTCACGACGGAGATCTTGTTGGCCTTTGCCATCTCAAGAAGAGACGTCTCGATCTTCCCGTCTATTGTAAGAAGAGCCTTAGAGACCGCCTGTCGAGAGATCCCAAAGTTGGATGCTATTGTTGTGTTAGGTACCCTGGCTCGCCTTAGCTTCCAGAACTCGAACTGCTTTTCGTTGATGAAAAAGGTCATATGTCAACCTTTGGAGGTTGACAATTTATAGTTTTCCCTGCTTAATTCTGCAGATTCAACTCGTTGCCCAAGGAGCCCCCATCTCTTCAGGGTGGGGAGGAATTGGGCCGTCCCGTGCGATAGCTATATTAACCATTGACGATTATATACAATACTATGCTTCAGACCTTGTTGGTTAAGCTTGACCCCTCAAAAGAACAATACAAGATGCTTTATGAAACAATGGAGAG
>JAJRAX010000239.1 GCA_028679775.1 Methanothrix sp.
CGGTCTATGCTGCTGCATCACTCACCGGTGCCTTTGGAGAGATCGGACAGGCCTTTGAGAATGAGACGGGCATGAAGGTCGCCATAGACTTTGACGGCTCACAGGCGCTGAGGACCCAGCTTGAGAATGGAGCTTATGCGGACGTGTTTGCTTCGGCCAATAATAAGCAGATGAAGGCTGTAGCCGATAGCGGACTGATGAACAACAGCACTATTGTCACATTCACGGAAAACAAGCTTTCGCTTATCGTTCCCATCGATAATCCCGCGCAGATCAGCAATCTCTCGGATCTGGCCGAGCCGGGCATCAAGATTGTCATTGGAACCAAGGACGTGCCGGTGGGAGACTATGCTCTGCAGATCTTAAGCAAATTGGGCAATGATTCTGCATATGGTCCTGAGTATGAGGAGAAGGTGCTGGCCAATGTCATCTCTGAAGAGACCAATGTCAATTACGTTGTGACCAAAGTGGCTCTGGGAGAGGCAGATGCCGGGTTTGCCTATGCATCCGATATCACTGAGGATCTGGCGACCAAAGTGGACAATATAGAGATTCCGGATGAGTATAATATCATAGCCGAGTACCCCATGGGAATATTGCAGGAATCCAAGTATCCTGCGGAGAGCCAGGAGTTCATGAATCTGGTTATGTCCGAGGAAGGAAAAGCCATCCTGGAAAAATATGGATTCTCGCCAGTTGAAAGCGGGATCGCATAGTGAAAAGGCACTTCTGCTGCTACAGCACCTGCTGCCCTGGCAGGATATTTGTTTTGCTATTTTTTTATTGTAAATGAATGTCCCGCAGCTTGCAGCTTGGAAGTTATTGCGGTATTAAATGAATATTTCGCAAGTACCACGCGACAAATCTCTGTCCATCATTGCTGAAATTCTGTTGATAGTAGGGTTGCGAAATATCCTTTTTGATCTTCTCGTACATTAATTATGCTCAAAATATATATTATCCATACTCTAATCGCTTCATGGGATTCTGCATGAATGATCAAACAATATCGACATCATCCCCAAGTCCCAGCTCTCGCAAAGCCGTCCTCATTTCCTCAACTTCTTCCTTGGTAGCATCTGAGATGTCCACGGCTACTGCCAGCTTCAGCCCTTTACGAACTGCAAACTTCGACAAGATCCTATTATAGAATTGCGTCCACTTTTGATGCGGTATCTCGCCTTCCCAATGAGAATTTCGCTTCAAGACCCTGATGGTCGCTAGGCCATTGGCATCTCCCACCGTCGCAGTTACCCTAAAGATGCCCTCCTCCTGCCCTGATAGGAAGACTCCGTTATCGTCAACCGTGCCGCCTATCGCACTCCATCGAATATCATTTAATGGCACTTCGTGGTCGTCCTCATCAAATCCCTTTGCTGTGAAGGTCTGAATCTCATTTCGTCCAATATTTGCATCCTGAGGAGAGATGACTATTCGTTTAGGAGGACGGCCTCCTTCCCGAACTATAGAGATAGAGCCAGATCCTTGGACCTCTCCTGCATTCGCGGTTACAACAAATGCACCTTCATTTGGACCTGCTTTATAGACACCATCCGCATTGATAGTGCCTCCAGTTGCGCTCCAGCTCAGCTTATCGATCTTAATTTCTTGACCTTGTTTCCCTAGTCCTTTTGCGGTAAATTGGACTTCGTCACCTGGCTGAACGGCTGTTTGACTTGAGAATATTACTATCGTATCAGGCCCTGGCGTAGGTATGGGCTCTACAACAATAAACCATTCATCTGATATCTCTACTTCATCTTGTAGTAGCCCTGTCTTCGAATAGACCGGTTCATATTTGCCGTCTCTGGATTTGCTTATGTATGCAAAGATCCCGTTAGAGACACCTTTTGAGATGCATTCCCTTACAGCATCCGGACTCAGTAGTCTCGGAAACTGAGGAGACGCAAAAAATGCATCACGGACAGACTTCGTCGGCCATTCCCTAAAAGCCGGAGGCCAGTTCTTGACCAGGTAATTGGGGCTGATGCTGCTCGTGATGATGGCCTTTTGCCTCAGTTGCATAAGATAAAGGTCAACCAGGGTCTTGGCCGCGCTGGAATGAATCAGGCCAAGGTCAATCAAGGAGATCTTGTTATCCTTTCCAAGGAGGGCGAGGTTCTTGTAGCTTCTCCAGACTGCCTCCCTGAGGTCTCGTTTAGCTTTGCCGATCTTCTCATTTACTTCTCTATTCTGCCTCTCGTTGAGATGCAGTTGTTCCGACTCATCATGGATCTTCTCCCAGGCAAGGGCATTTCGAGCTTCGCTCGTCAGGCTGGCATCATTATCGACCATAGACCAGATCAAAGCACTCTTGTACGTCCTGGCAGAGGATCCATGATCTTTGGTCATGGACTCAACAAGATCCATGGTCGCGCTGTCCAGTCTGCGGTGGTCTGGAGAAAGGACTATCAAGGCCAGGGCAGGATTATCTTGGATATCGCCGCTCTTCTCCGGGAAGAATACAGGCTTTATGATATTGCCTTCATTGAAGACCTTAATTATCGCACTCTTCAAGCACTCATCTATCTCCAATTTGGGGACGCTTGCTTTACGGTCGGCGTGGATCTTTGGCAGTTGTATTTGAAGACCGAACCTGTAGCTTGTTCCGTAGGCCTCCAGGTAATAACAGTTGCTGGAAAGCGTATCCAAGACTGCCTCGATATTTCCGATATCAATATCAGGCTCGGCCACCGCCAGGCGTATTTCCGGCAGAGTGGCCTGTGTGCCGTGTGTCTGGCCACCATTGGATTCAAAAAGGATGACAGTCGCCACCTTGCGATGCAGGCGGGCCTTCTTGATGCTGGAGCTGGCCTCACTGTCCAACCTTACGGCGTGGGCCTCTTTTCGTCCGGCAATATCGGTCGTAACTGATCCTTCCAGACGATCCTCACCCAGTTGCTCGAATCGGGCTGCACGGAAAATCGGATCGTCCAGCGGAGCTGTGCCAATGCCGATCAGGGCGTCCGAATGAGCGTC
>JAJRAX010000021.1 GCA_028679775.1 Methanothrix sp.
AGCAGCAGATGACGAAATGTCCATGACACACTGCCGGCAGGTCGATAATGCTAAATACTACCAGCCAGGTATGAAGCCATGAGGAGATCCAAATTTCTGAGAATGAAATGGCATCCGATCCGGAAAGGCACCGTAGTCTGAATAAGTACCGTAGGGGCTCCTACGCAGAATTATCGACCATCGTGCCCCAATACAGACGGGAAGAGTGCGGGTTTTCTCACATAAGCAAGTCTATTTTCTCACACGCAGGCAATGCGGTGATGCTTTAATGAACAAACGTAAAGACCATATTCCTAAAAAGGACATCATGTATATCTTGAAAGAAGATAACTCTCAATATATTGTTAATGAGAGTTACTTTTACAAGACCGAGCCGTACTATGCCATAGTCAAGAACGAGAACGACGGCATCAAGACAACCCCCAGCAGCAGCGATGTATTGGACGCTTACATCGTTCCAATTTGCCTCGAGAAGGCGAAGCTGGCAGGAATCCCTGTCTGCGACTGGATCATATCCAATGTATACGTCTCGCTGCCAGCCATAGTCTACGGCCTGAACTACTTCTCCACGCCATCCGATCACTTCCTGGTATCCGACCTGGAAGAGGCGAAGAGGGTCATAAAACACGTCACCAACCGGGGCAGGTATCCATTCTGCTACCAGAAGATCAACGATACCTCATCCGTCACAAAATGCGTATCCATCTTCGGCAAGACCTTAAACTGCTGCAATCAGGCCAAGAGCCTGGCTCTCAGGATATATGAAGTCTTCAGGCTGCCGTTAGTGGAGATAGTGCTTGTGAAAGACGAGTCGGGCTGCCGGCTCTCCTCTCTGGCACCGGTGAAGTATTCGCAATTATCAAATGACGAAACTGAAATGTTGCAGAACCTTCTGGACAAGAGGGTGAAACGCTTTGAGTAAGCTAGGCATATTCGTAAACCGACAGACGCTGAGCAGCTCTGAACAGCTCACGGCCGTGGTAAAATGCCGGGACGTGGCTGAGAGCATGGGACACACTGCCGAGTTCATCTTCCCCGTGGACATGAAGAAAATCCCAAAACTGGATGCACTCTTCATTCGCGCCAACACCGACCCCATGAACACCACCTACGTGGCGGCAAGGATTGCGCAAATGTACGGGATACCGGTGATAGACGACCCAAGCTCTATCCAGATCTGCGCTGACAAGATCAACATGTACATGCACCTCATGAAGAATAACGTCTCCATGCCCAGGACCAAATTCTTGAAGAAGAAAGAGCTGGATGAAGGCCTTGCCGAAGACCTCTTCGAGGAACTGGGCACGCCACTGGTACTTAAGGAGCCCTCAACATCCTTCTCAGCCCGTGTGGAGAAGGTCTCAACTGTTGACGAGCTGCTGAAGATCGCCAGGAGGTTCTTCAAGCTCTCCGACTGGATTGTGGTGCAAGAGTACATCGAGAGCAGGTTTGATTGGAGGGTAGGTGTCATCAATGGCCAACTGCTCTATGCCTGCCGATACATCATTCCGTCAGAGACATTCAAGATCCAGGCTTCAGTAAACGGGCACATAGTCTACTGCGATGTGGAGAGCGTGCCGGCTGACCAGGTTCCTCCTGAAGTCATTGAGCTTGGACGCCAGGCAGGCAATGCCATCGGCAATGGATTGTATGGAGTGGACATCAAAGAGAGCAATGGAAAGCTCTACGTCATTGAGGTCAATGACAACCCATCGTTGGAAGGTGGGGAGGATGCCCATTACCCAGATATGTTCCAGAAGATCATCTCCTACCTGATGACTGGAGACGTCGACAATTATGCAGATGAGCTTTCCCATAAAGCCCCCGGACCGCACGGCTTTGAGGGCGAGTACGGTCTGGGAGCTGCTGCAGGGATCTCTAGTCCATCAGCTCTGGCGGAAAACGAGGTCTACTCCTACAAGATAGATTTCTCCGAGAGATGATATTTTAATGGAAGATTATCTGTGTGAAGCTTTAAGCCAGGCCTGCAGCGAATGCCATCTGCAGGGTGGCTGCTGTTTTGAGGCTAGGCCTCCATTGAGCCAGGAGAGAATAGATATCCTGCGAGAAAACGGCGTTTCATTGGATGCAGTTGAGTTCGCTGGATACAAGAGGCTCTGCCTGAAGCAGGATGGCTTTTGCGTGCTATTTCAGGACGGAAAATGCAGCATTCATTCCGTCAAGCCTGAGACCTGTGTAGCCGGGCCCTTTACCTTTGACATAGTGGACGGCGTGCTGCAGATCTTCCTGAAAAGAGAGAGCATCTGTCCCATGGTCAGGTTCCTCAAGGCCAATCGTCAGGCTTACGATGGCCTCTTCGAGACATCTGTCGAGAGGATCATGCATCTTGTGGACAGCATTCCGGAAGAGGAGATGGCTGAGATTCTGAAGATCGATGAGCCGGAGACGGATCTAGTGGCTGAGATAACGCTGCCTGAGAAGAGATGAAGCGGGCTATGATAAAGGCAATAGGAACGGAGCACGAGTACTCCATCAATGACAGAAATTGCCGGCCGCTTGCCATCTCCGACAAGATAATTGAGCAGATTCATGGAACAGTGGAGCACGAGGTTTCCTTTGGAGGAATATTGGTCTCCAAGGAGCTGCAAAAGCACGCCATCGAGCTGATACCGCAACGGCCAGGAAGCCTCAGCTATCTCGAAGACAACCTCTATCGCGGCCTCACAGAGCTGTATCGGGCCACCAATTACGAGTATGGATTCATGGGTCTCGGAATGCACCCGCTTCTAAAACTAGATGAGACGACATACTGGGATCACGATGAACAGGAGTACTATCAGGTTTATGACAGGCTCTTTAACATCAAGCAGCATGGCTGGCTGAACATTCAGGCCCTGCAGGTCAACATTCCCTATCAAGGAAAGGATGAGCTAGTGGCTATGTTCAACAGGATCAGATCGCTCTTGCCATATCTGGTGGCAGTGTCTGCATCTTCACCTTTAGTCGAAGGAAAGCTCACCTCTTTCATGGACAACCGGCTGGTCTACTACAGAGACAACCAGGCGGCCATTCCGGATATTTGCCATGGTATCCTGCCTGAGAAACTGAACAGCTCAGACGATTATGTGCGGATCAACCGGCAGATATACTCGCAGCTAAAGAAATGCAAAGCCCAGATCCTCTGCAGGGAGTGGGTCAACTCCCGTGGCGTTATCGTAAGGTTTACCAGAAGCTGCCTCGAAATAAAAGCCATAGACGAGCAGGAATGCCTGCATTCGGACATGGCCTTCTCAGCGTTTCTCCTGGCACTCTTGCGTTCAGATCTCGCCTTGGAGGACGATGAGAGCAGCCTTCTGGCCATGCTGGAGGAAGCCATGCACCGGGGCGTTTCAGGCATGAGGCCGGAGCTAGAGAGGCTTCTTGCCGCGGCGGAGAAGAATGCCACTGCCGAAGAGAGGCGATACCTGCCAGTTATAGCCGATAGAATCGAAAAAGGAAGCCTGGCTGAGGTCATGGTGCAAAAGCTCAAGGAGACTGACGCCGGGGATGAAGGGATCAAGGCTATCATGCGACAGATGCAGTGGTGCCTCAAGGAGAACCGGCCTTATTCGGCTGAGCCGGAGAGATGCGGCTGAAAAAGGAGAAAGAGAGGGACGAAAGCCCTTTTCCCCTATCTTTTATCTGGTCCAGACCGATCCGCTGAAGCCTCCTGTTTTGGAAACAGCTACAAGACGGTTATTGGACTTGATCTGTAAAACCAGATTGCCATACTGCATGACGCTTCCCTTGGGAACATCGGTCCAGTCTGCATTGATCGTACTACCGCTGATGCTGCCGCGCATAACATTGGACCAGCCAGGATAGTTGGGATCATTCTCGCCAAACCACCAGACGATCGTGCCCAGTTGACGGACATAATAAATGCCTCCATCATCGCAGTTCCAGACGCCAGTCAGATCCAGCACAGAAGGCACGCTGCCGGGTACTGTCTCGCCAGGAATTACTGCACCGGGAGCCGTTCCACCTGGAGTCGGTTCGCTTTGCGCCGGAGCCTTCTGGAATTTGTAGTTGGCCAGGTAATTGCTTCTGCCACTGCCGTCCGTGAAGCGATCGTAAGAATCGACTATCAGTGTATTGCCGGAGAGTTCCATTACAAGCGTGGTTTCTGAAAATCCGCTATCAAAGACAGCGATCAGCGTATCGGCACCAGCAAGATCTGAGGATACGCTTGAAGCAAAAGCCTGAGCTTTCACAGTCCCCCAATCGCAGTCTGATGGATGACATCTTCCCCATACATGCACCTGGGCAGAGGTGCCAGATGCTGCAATTTCGATCTTTGTGATTCCGCTGGTATTGGGATCGACATTATTCCATGATCCTGCAAACTGATCGATGCTGGCCGAGCTGCAGGTTGCCGTTATCAACAGCAGAAGCAATGCTGCCAGACAGGAACATAATAATCTCATATCCTAACCTCCCGAACTGATAAATCAATCATTTGAGATCCCACTCCTCAGAGGAAGGATCTCCATTCTAGCGAATTGCTGGAGGGGTTTGACCTCTGCAATGATTCCAGTAGCAGTGATTGATGAGCTTTTCTGGAATACATAGCTAGAAGCGTAATTGGTCCTTTGGCTATTGTCCGTAAAAGCGGTGAACGACTGAACAGCAAGCCGATTGCCCTGGATCTTGATGAAGAGTGTGGTCACTGAGAATCCGGAATCATAGACGGCCATAAGTGCCTGAGCCTGGCTCACCAGATCTGAAGATACATCTGGACCGAAGACAAAAGCGTTAGTCGCACCCCAGTCGCAATCAGTGGGATGGCATTTGCCCCATGCATGCACATCGGCAGTGTTGCCGGAGACTGCTATGTTTAGCTTGGTTATTCCACCAGTATTAGCGTCAACATTTGTCCAATCCCCAGAGAACTGAGCCAAGCTTGCTGTACAGGTTGACAATGACATCAACAACAATAGACTTGCTGTTGCCACAAGCAGCAGGTGTTTCATATTCCAACCTCACAGTTAAAATCTTTGCTATCTAAAATGATCTATTAGTATAAATTGTTTGGCATTGAGGTCCGAAAGAAAGTTGCTGGCCTGCGCGAGAAAGAGAGAAACATGGCGGCTAAAAGATATCGTCTATACCGACATGCCCCAGTCATCTTCAATTAAGTGATGCCATGTAAATTATGATATCTGCCTAATTATCGTTATGATCCTCCAACAGGTGCAGTTTTAACTCTTCCTTCGAGTCGAAGATCATGCGGCAGATCTTGCATCTGAATTTGCATTCTCTGCTAGATCTGCTGCCCGCCATTTTCTTAGATCCGATGCCAGCCATTTATATACCTCGAATCGCACTTGAAAGTTAGATATCATTATTATTTAGCTTTTGGGTGTCTGGCTGCAATAGCGGGACCTTTTATTGGAGACCGGAATGAGATGGACTAAATACTTTCGAGACAGATAGCAAAGTGGAATTGCATAGGTGGTTTTCATGTCTACAAAATATCAGTGCACCATTTGCGGATATATTTACGATCCCGATAAAGGGGATGCGAACGAAGGAATTGCTCCGGGGACACCGTTTCCAGATCTGCCCGATAGCTGGGTATGCCCGCAATGCGGGGCCAGCAAGGACGATTTCAAAGAGATGAGATGATCGCGAAAAGGGATGAATTTATGAGCCTCACGAGAGAGATTAAGCCGGGAGTTTTCTGGGTCGGAGCAATTGACTGGGACCGCAGGCTCTTTGATGCCTTAATTCCCCTGCCCGAGGGCACAAGCTACAATTCCTATTTGATCCGGGGCAGCGAGAGGACGGCGCTTATCGACGCTGTGGACGAATCCAAGATTGATGTGCTGCTCGATAACCTCAGATCTATGAACATTTTGACAATCGACTATATCATCGCCCAGCATGCCGAGCAGGATCACTCCGGTGGTCTCAAAAAGCTGCTGGAGGCCTACCCCTCTGCCCGTGTGCTCGGCTCTCCAAAATGCCTGGATCTGCTGGTGCAATTTGATCTTGTCAGCAAAGACAGAGTGCAGGAGGTCAAAGACGGCGAGAAGATAGCTCTTGGCGAGAGAAGCCTGCAGTTCATTCATGCTCCCTGGGTGCATTGGCCGGATACAATATTCACATATCTGGCTGAGGATCGCATCCTCTTTACCTGCGATTTTCTGGGGTCCCACCTGGCCATGAGCGATCTGTTTGCTGTGGACGAGCCCGAGGTCTACCGCATGGCCAAGAGGTATTATGCAGAGATCATGATGCCATTTCGCGTCAGCATCAACAGGCACCTGACAAGGATTCGAGATATGACGGTGGAGATCATCGCTCCAAGCCACGGGCCGCTTTATGACAGGCCCGGATTCATACTGGACGCCTACGCCGAATGGGCCTCGGATAGAGTTAAAAACCAGGTTGTTTTGGTTTATGTTTCCATGCACGGCTCAACTCGGATTATGGCAGACCATTTCGTTGACGCTCTCATCTCCCGAGGAGTGGAGGTCAAGAGATTCGATCTCACCAACTACGATGTAGGAGAGCTTGCGGAGTCACTTGTCGATGCAGCCACTGTGATCATAGGCACGCCCACGATTTTAGCCGGGGCTCATCCTCTGGCCCTCTATGCTGCTATTCTGGCTAATGCCCTCCGGCCCAAGACCAGGTACGCCTCCATCATCGGTTCATTTGGCTGGGGCGGCAAAATGCTTGAGCAGATCACAGAGGCCCTGCCCAACCTGAAGCTGCAGTTCCTCGATCCGGTTGTGGCCAGGGGCCTGCCAAAAGAGGCAGACCTCCGGTCTCTGGACCGACTGGCAGATGAAGTCGCGACCATGCACCGAAATATCGGCATCATCAAGACACATTAGGCGACATTGATCTCAGAGTCTCTGCTGGCCTATGCTCTGGTGCTGCTGACCACAGGCCTGGTTGTCGGATTCTCCTGCGGCCTTTTAGGCATAGGCGGCGGATTTCTCATGGTGCCGGTGCAGATCTGGGCTCTGACGTCGCAAGGAATTGATCCTACCCTGGCAACCAGAGTTGCCTTTGGGACCTCTCTGGCCGTGGTTCTTCCTACAGCTATTTCCGGATGCCGGGGGCACAGTTGCCGAGGAGTGGTTCTCTGGCGAGCAGGGATTATCATAGGCCTATTCGGAATGCTGGGCGGCTTTTTGGGCGGGACAATTGCCACTCATGCTCCAGGAGAACTGCTCCGCATGGTTTTTGGATTTGTGATAATGCTCGCGGCATTGAGGATGCTCTTCGCTTCAAATCTGTCGCCAAAGCATGAGCAGGGTGATGGATCTGATGAAAATCTTTTGCAGTATGTTTTCTGGGGGCTGGCAGTGGGCGTCGTCTCCGGGCTTACTGGGATAGGCGGCGGAGTGATTCTGGTGCCTGCGATGATCATAGCTATGGGCTTTGGCATGTTTCAGGCCATCGGCACCTCGTCTGTTGCCATTGCGTTTAACGCGCTTGGAGGAGTTATAGCATACGTCGTCAACGGATGGGGAGTATCCGGCCTTCCAGAGTACTGCATCGGATATATCGATATGCTGCAGTTTGCCCTGCTGGCGGCAGCGAGCATATTTTCTGCCCAATGGGGGGTGAAGGC
>JAJRAX010000240.1 GCA_028679775.1 Methanothrix sp.
CGCAAAGTCGAACTTGGATTGGGCAACAACGTAGTAGGCGTGGACTGCGTCGAATTCAAGCCTGTGGAGAACCCGAAGGTGCTCGATGAAGCAGGAAGCCCTGCCCCTTCAGGAGCATGGGAGGAAGTCACCTGCAGCCAAATGCGTTAATCGCCTTTGTAGTGAAAGTCGTGAACCACGGGATTTAATTCCAATGCACCCATACCAAAACCAAATCCACAGCATCCGCTCTATAGCCAGAGCCTCTTATCATATCAGCAGCCTTTGCCGTCGAGTCCTACTGCAAGCCGCCTCAATTCAGCATACTGGCCCGCTCAATCACATCAGTTACCATTAGCTAAAGCGCCTCAGAAACATTAAAAAGCTTGCGGTTGTCTCGCCCATGAATCAAGTCAGATGAAGCAGTACATAATCATAAAATTGATAAAGAACTAAACTCTGCGCGCATTGAAAACATTCGCCCACTCTTAGGAAATTGTTATATACCCAAAAAACCACGCTCACACGATGCTCCTCTTTGCCCATGTCGGCCTCACCCTGGCCTCTGCCAGGCTTCTCCACCGCATGAACCTGGCCGCACTGGCTTTGGGCTCGATGCTCCCAGACATCATCGACAAACCTTTGGGCCTGATCGCATTCGGCAGCCCCAACATGGGCCGCACAATCGCCCACACTCTGCTTTTCCTGCTGCTCCTGGCAGCGCTCTCCTTTTGCACCAGGGACATCAGGCTCATCTCCCTCACATGGGGTGTGCTCGTCCACCTCATACTGGATGCCATATGGAGCTCGCCTGAGATTCTTTTCTGGCCGCTTCTCGGACCCTTTCCGGAAGGACAACTCCTTGACACACTGAGCTACCTGGAGATGTTGCTCGGTGGCCTGATGAATCCTGGCATCCTCATCCCGGAACTTGCTGGTCTCGCTTATCTCCTGTTCTTTGGCTACTCTCGAAGAAATGAAGCCTTCGCCAGGATTGACCGCTTCGCCAAAAAGATGACGTTCTGGGCAAGATAGATTTATAAGGTAAAAACAGTCTTACTACAATTGTCGCAAAACTGTCCAAATGAACATTTTGGAGGAATTGGTAGATAAGAGCGCGCAGGAGCAAAGACCAGATCATCTTAGAAATTCTGAGAATTTGCGCCAATGGTGAAAATGTCACAAAGATAGTTTATCAAGCCAATACAAACTTCACCACCATCAAGAGCTACCTTAATCTTCTCATGAAAAACGACCTGGTTGAATGCCAGGGCTCCTCACCGAGATTATATAAATCCACTCCAAAAGGCATAGAGATGATGAACCGCCTGAAGATGCTTCATAGAGAGATGGAAGAGCTGACTGTCTAAATTAATCATTTTCGATCTCCTTCTATCTCTTCCCTCGCTGCCTTGAGCTTCTTGATGCTGATGTAATACTGAACCAGTAGAACGACCCCTGCCGCAGCCAGGATCCCAATTATAATCATCATTGCAACAGGAGCACTTCTCCGGTAATAGTTGACCTCGATATATGGAATCTTCGTGGTATTATTCCAGATGAGGACGCTGCCAGACGCATCATCTATGAACTGGTTGGGCTGTGGTCTCGCAATGCCAAGGCTCCGCTCTCCTGTGGTATAACCTTTCGGCAGAATTATGCTCACAGGCCCGGAGCCACTGATGGGAAGAATGAATTGCTGCCCCTGATGATTCATGCTGTAGACCAGCTTTCCTCGAATAGGCCTCTCCAATGCGAGACTGTAGAGATGATCTCCTCTCCGGAATTGATAGCTGCTGTTGAAGGTCACGTTCTTGCCCTGTTCGTCAAAGATGGTCATGTTCTCAGCTTTATCAACAAGCGTGAGATTGATGTGGCTAGCGTTAACGGGCAGGATGACCTCTACCACATCCTCCCCTAAATGGTAGCTGGTGCCATTCCACTCTGCACCTGTTGAGATCAAGCCAGCGGCCACGAGGAAAAGCAAAGCCAACAAACCGGATTTGTAGAGATGATCGCACATCGTTACGACGACTGTGCCCTCCTGCCTTAAGAAAGTCGCGGGCCGCCCTCGAAAAATATATCTTGTAAAGAGGAGAACAGGACGCAGTGTCATCCGACAAAAAAAGGAGCCTATCAGAGATCTCATCCGTTGTAAAGGCATTTCTTATCGATCTTGATGGCGTCCTTTACGTAGGCAAAGACCCCATTCCAGGCGTCAGAGAGTGCCTGCAGAAGATGCAAGACCTGGGATACGGCTACAGGTTCGTCTCCAACTCCACGCGACGATGCAGAAGTTCAGTGGCAGATCGGCTCAAAGGCCTGGGATACGATGTACCTGCGAGGCAGATCTTCACTCCACCACTCGCCGCAATCGAGCACATGAAGAAGCGCGGAAAAGATAGGTGCTACCTTCTAACAACTGGCGACGTAAATGAGGATTTCGAAAACGCCGGCATAGAGGTCTGCCAGGATCGAGCAGATTACATAATAGTAGGAGACGCAGCAGATGGCTTCACATTCGAGCGACTCAACCAGGCTTTACGACAGATAATGGACGGCGCAGAGATACTCGCCCTGGAGAGGGACAGATACTGGATGGAGCCAGGAGGACTCGTCCTCTCAGCAGGACCATTTGTGGCCGCGCTGGAATATGCATCCGGAAAGAAGGCAGAGCTGATGGGAAAGCCGTCCAGTCAATTCTTCAGAATGGCTCTGGACGATCTCGGAATTCGACCGGAAGATGCAGCAATGATCGGAGATGACATCGAGACAGATGTCCACGGAGCCGCCAGGATGGGCATGAAAGGCATCCTGGTCAAGACCGGAAAGTATCGAGAAGACCTGGCAAAAAGCTACAGTCCGCCTCCATACATGGTACTGGAGTCGATGGCTGGGCTCGCCGAGCACCTTTGAAGAAGGAACACAGGCCGGATTCCAGCGTCTTTAGACGTGAGATAGGCCGTAAGGATAACTATTTAACCTAATACCGCATGAATGGAGCTAATGGTTCAAACGTATCGCTATAGGCTCTATCCTACAAAAACACAGTGCCGAACGCTTCAGAGGCAACTGGATATCTGTAGATGGGTATATAATGATGCGTTAGCCTATCGGAAGAATGCTTGGGAAAATGAACATCGACAAGTCAAGCACTTTGAGACACAAGACCGACTACCGCAGCTCAAGGTAGCTCATCGGGAGCTTAAGGAGGTTTATTCTCATGTGCTCCAAAACGTGACTTTGCGTGTGGAACTTGCATTCAAATCGTTCTTCCGAAGGGTCAAGGCCGGAGACGAACCAGGTTACCCAAGGTTCAAGGGCAAAAACTGGTATGACAGTTTTACCTATCCAGAGAGTGGGTTCAAGTTGACCGGAGATATTCTCCATCTCTCCAAGATTGGGAATATCAAGGTAAAGCTCCACCGCCCAATAAACGGTAAGATCACTCGTCTAACTATCAGGAGATCTGCCACGGGCAAATGGTTTGTATCATTCCTAACCGATCATAATAACAAAGTGCTATTACCAAATTCTGAGATGTCTGTTGGTATAGACGTAGGCATATCAAGCTTTGCGATGCTCTCTGATGGAACCAGAATTGATAATCCCAGATTCATTAAATCATCAGAGAAAGCATTGGCAAAGGTTCAACGGAAACTCTCTAAGCAACCAAAAGGCACATTATCAAGATTAAAAGCTAGAAAAACCGTAGCTCATGCCCATGAGAAGATAGCTAACAGAAGAGATGACTTTGTTCAGAAGGTAAGCCGTGATCTTGTTAACTCTTATGGGGTCATCTGCTTCGAAAACTTAAACATCAAAGGTATGGTGCATAACCACTGTCTAGCGAAAAGCATTATGGATTGTGCTTGGGGGAAATTGGTACAATACACTTCTTGCAAGGCTGCGAGTGCTGGTAGAAGTGTAGTGCTAGTCGAACCCAATGGTACTTCTCAGATGTGCTCGGCATGTGGTAGAAAGGTGGCCAAGGATTTGTCTGTCCGAGTTCATGACTGTCCGTTCTGCGGTCTAACTATCGATAGAGACCATAACGCCGCTATAAACATTCTCAGACTGGGACTACAGTCTATGGCTGACGCCCAGATGCCCGCCAATTCATTGGCGGGAGTAGTCACAAGAAAGAGTTAATTAATTGCTCTCCCTAAGGACATTCCAATCCTGGGCCTTCGGTGGATAATAACCCTCTGCACAGCCCCGGAAAACGGAGAGAGGAGGTTTTTGATTTGAAGAGATTTGATGCCATGCTGGAGAAGGATATATCCGGTTATGAGGGCGAGTTTTCCAAGCTCATTGCCGAGGCTCCTGCCCTCTACAGAATGATGACCCGGCTCTTAGATGACCGAGCCCTTCCAAGATCAATGTCGCCGCTGGTAATTGCTGCCATTGCCTATTTCATACTTCCTGAGGACATAATTCCTGAGGAGAAATTCGGTCCGGCTGGCTACGTAGACGACATCTACCTCTGTGCCTTTGTCGCCAATGAGGTGATGACAGAATCGGCCTCACCAGAGATCCTGTCTCGGAATTGGGATGGAAAAGCGCCCGTAGTCGAGCTGATTGGAGAGATCCTCGATCGCGAGGGCGAGCTGATCGGAGACAAGAAGGAGCGCATAATGCAATACATCGGATATGACCAACTGGGAATGGCCGCGTCAGACAGCATCGACTGATATTCGATTAATATCATCGACTGAAATGATTTACCGGCACTAGGGCTTTGCCTTTTCCGGTTTGATTCTGATAGGCCGATAAGGGTGCCTCATCTGCTCGCCGCATGACAGACATGTGGCGGTCAGGACACCCTGGTGCAACCTTACTCGCGTCTTTTCAGGAGAGAGAAAACAGCCGCAATTCCGACAAAAGAGGCGCTTCAGGTCGCGGGGCATCCGCACTCTGGTCCTAGTGCTGATCTTCCTGGCAATCTGGACATATCTGTCGCTTCTCTCCGGGTGGGTCAAGTGCGAAGCATCCGCCAGCACAAAGAGCCTCTCCATTCGCTGTACTGCCAGATCTCTGGCCTTATGGCTGTCCTTTCTCCGTCTCACAGGCCTACTCCTTCAGAGTAAAGGGATATTAAAACCATTTCATTTGAAAACGTATTTCAATGAGATTGATAGGTTTAGTTGTTGATGCCATCCAAACCCCTTTCGCTTGAGATCACTGCAGAGATGGATGAGTACATCCGCGCCCGATCTACGGACTTGCGCGTGGCAACCACCTGCGAGGGGCCTCTTATTTTCTCAGTCAGGATCAGTCCACCAAAGGCAACTGACCATGTAATAGTCGTAGGCGAACGCAAGATCTACATATCAGCAGTACAGGCGCCCTACATAAAAGCAATCGATGCCAGCATGCTGCCCCGCTGCGCGCTCGAAAAGAAGAAAAAATAGGCATGGATTTTCTAATCATTTAAGGCTAAAAACATCCACCAAACGGCCACACAGACCATGACAGATAATGATATCAGGACATAATCCACCAGCAACATCTCCGCGGCCTTTTAGGCATCAGAAATCATATAGACGATTGCGACCATCAAATCCGTTCAGGATAGACTTTGAGGAAAGCCCAAAAAAGGTGCCTAGCGACTTGCCAGCCACCCTTTTAAGGCAGTCATGGACTTCGCGCGATGAGATATCCTGTTCTTCTCAGTGATCTCCATCTCCCCCAGACTCAAATCCCCCACGTAAAAGATTGGGTCATAGCCGAATCCCTTGCTACCGCGCGCCTCAAAGCCGATCTGGCCATGCACAACCCCAGAAAACATCACCGGCTCGCCATCAGCATCAACATAGGCTATGACTGACTTGAAGTAAGCTCTTCGATTCTCCACGCCCTGCATAAGCCTCAGAATTCCGGCATTGCCTATGGTCTTCTGCACATAAGCCGAATAGACTCCAGGAAAACCCTGCAGGGCCTCGACGAAGAGCCCCGCATCCTCAAGCATCACCGGACCCTTCAGCCTGGCCGCGACCTCATTCATGCCAAAGGATGCCACCTCTTCGAGAGTGTCTGCCTGAATTTCGGTATAGCCAATGTCCTTCTGAACAAGATCGCCAAAGATCGCAGCAGCTTCCACGAACTTTCCCTTATTGCTAGTCACAAAATAGATCATATTATCCTCTGGGCATAGGTCAGCACAGCCTTCTATTAAATAACTATATATTGCCCCGGATCTATGGACAGTACCGTCTGGTTTGATTAGCAGTCATCTGGTGAGGAAAAAAATGGATCTGGGAGACAGAATCTCCGTTGAGAGGGATGGCACATGCTACGAGGGCGTGATCATGCCCTCCAGGCGGGAAGGATATGTGGTCATAAAGCTAAACAATGGCTACAATATCGGACTTGATGCAGCCAAGTCAAGGATGCAGCTCGTCCAAAAGCGCCAGGAAAGCCTGACGATGCACAAAGACAGACCACTGCAAAAGAAGGAAGGCCTGCCCCAGGTCTCAATTCTTTCAACGGGAGGCACAATTGCAAGCAAGGTCGATTACCGAACGGGAGCCGTCACAAGTCAGTTCTCGGCGAGCGAGATCATATCCGCCATACCCGAGCTGGAGGAGATCGCCAACTACCGCTCGCGAGTCATCTACCAGATATTAAGCGAGAACATGCGCGCCGAATACTGGATAAAGCTCGCGAACTCTGTCGCAGAAGAGATTAATGAGGGAGCAAAGGGCATAATCATAACCCACGGAACTGACACCATGATGTACACCGCCGCAGCGCTCTCATTTATGCTGAAGACGCCGGTACCGGTGGTCATCGTCGGATCCCAGAGAAGCTCTGACCGGCCCAGCAGCGATGCCTCCATGAACGCAGTCTGCGCCGCAACAGCAGCAATCAGCGACATCGCCGAGGTCTCTATAGTCATGCACGGCACCACCAGTGACGGATATTGTTCCATTCATCGCGGCACAAGGGTGCGAAAGATGCATACATCTCGTCGGGACGCCTTCCAGAGCATGAACCAGCAACCGCTCGGAAAGGTGGATTACCTCACCAGGAAGATAGAGACATTCCAGGCTTACAGGCATCGCGGCGAGGTGGATTTGGAGGTGACTGCCAATCTGGAGCCCAAATGCGCCCTTGTCAAGTATACCCCAGGCTCATCGCCGGAGATCTTGAACTACTACATCGACAAGAGCTACCGCGGCATCGTTCTCGAGGGAACGGGACTAGGACACGTGGCCTCCGACTGGATAGCCGGCATAAAGAGGGCCACGGAAGAAGGCATACCCGTAGTCGTAACCTCACAATGCCTGCGAGGCAGAATATGTGACCTGGTTTATGATACCGGACGGGACATGCTGGCAGCAGGGGCAATTCAGGGCGAGGATATGCTGCCAGAGGTGGCTCTCGTCAAGCTCATGTGGCTGCTCGCCAATAGGCCAGATGAGGTCCGCTCGCTCATGAGAAAGCCCTTGTCGGGCGAGATATCTTATTCTACGCCAATCACTGTGTGATGGATTGAAGAGAACGAGGCAAGTATCGAGAATTTGGTAAGGTCAAATGATCAAGGCCAAACCTTATAAGCAAGGTGCGTAGTGCACCAATCTCAGGATTATCGGAGGAATTCGTTTTGACACGCAAGCCAGCAAGCATGTATAGAAGAAGGGAGCGGCCCTACACGCGCAGGCGGTACATGGGCGGAGTCCCTGGAAGCAAGGTAGTACACTATGACATGGGAAATTTGACTGAAGATTTTCCCATCAAGCTCACACTCGTGGTCAAGGAGCCCTGTCAGATCAGGCATACCGCTCTGGAAGCTGGCAGGGTTGCAGCCAATCGTTATCTTCTGAAAGTGGTAGGCAGAACCAACTTCCACCTCAAGCTCAGAACCTATCCGCACCACGTCATCCGAGAGAATAAGCAGGCCACTGGCGCAGGAGCGGATCGTGTCTCCAGCGGCATGAGAATGGCTTTCGGAAAGGCTGTTGGAACAGCGGCCAGGGTTGAAGCTGGTCAGAAGCTCTTCACATTGGGAGTACCACTTGCCTATCTCAATGATGCCAAGATAGCATTGACCAGGGCAGGACATAAATTACCAACACCGATTCAAATTGTAGTGGATTCTGGTCAAGAGCTGATAAAGTAATGGATGACTATTTAGCGGGCCTCGATAGGGCCATGAAGAAGATGCCGGCCACTCATGAGTCTAAGGAGCGGTTCGTCATTCCTTCCGCCAAGGTCTTTTACGAGGGCAAGACCACCGTTCTTGAAAACTTCGGAGCCATTGCTGACACGCTCAATCGCGAACCGGAGCACCTCATGAAGTATCTGCTTCAGGAGATGGGAACAGCAGGCAAGATCGAGGGTCCGCGCGGCATATTTCAAGGAAAGTTTGGCGAGACTGCCATCGCCCGC
This sequence comes from Methanothrix sp., assembly GCA_028679775.1. GTDB lineage: Archaea > Halobacteriota > Methanosarcinia > Methanotrichales > Methanotrichaceae > Methanothrix. The sequence goes on from JAJRAX010000240.1 coordinate 8,374, forward strand.
CAGATAGAATCCTACTTTGAGGAATATGTGGTCTGCACTGAGTGCAGACTGCCTGATACTCATCTTATCAAAAGCGATCGAGTTTTGACCCTCAAGTGCGATGCCTGTGGCGCTCACCGGCCGGTTCGAAAGAGAAAGGCTGTCACTACGGTGCAAAAGGATGTCATCGAAGAGGGCGAGACCTATGAGCTGCGCATTGAGTCTGTGGGCAACAAGGGCGACGGCATAGCAAAGGTGGACAAGTATCTCATCTTCGTGCCGAGTGCAGTCAAGGGTGAGATCGTCAAGGCCAAGATCAAGAAGATCAGCGGAACTCTGGCCTTCGCCGAGGTTATTGAGAGAAAAGGTAAGGTGTCTTAGATGGAAGAGAAGATCACCATCACATTTAACGAGAACTACAAGTATCTGCTTGAGTTCTCTCCACCGGCGTTCTGGATGGAATATGCCAAAGGATATGGTGGTCTTCCCTGGGAAGAGATCAGCGAGGAGAGGGCGGCGATCGTCGCTGAGAACTACTCCTATCTTCTGGACCTTCTGGTTCAGGCAAGGCTCTATCGCTTGAGCCGCGTACCAAAAGATGAGTGGATTCCATAGAATATTCAATAGAATATGTCTGCATCTGAGGCAATTCTTCCATCCCTGCAGGGCTACGTAATTCGCGGCCTGCCCATCATCAAGCCAGGCGATGATATCGCTTCGCTTGTCAAATCACTTTTTGAGTTTCAAGATGGAGATGTTCTCTGCCTGGCCAGCACCATAGTGGCCAAGTCGGAAGGACGTTTTAGGGATTTGGGCAGCTACGAACCCACTGCCAGGGCGGCAGATATCGCAAGCTCGATCGGCAAGGACCCCAGTTTCGTTCAGGCGGTCTTGAACGAGTCTGTGGACGTCCTCCTTGAGAAGCCTTTTCTGCTGGTGAAGACGCGCTTTGGTCACACTGGCGTCAACGCCGGGATAGATCAGTCCAATGTGGGAGATGGCCTCATTCTTTTGCTGCCAGAAGATCCGAAAAAGAGCGCCGAAGAGATCCGTGCGAGCCTTGAGAAGGACTGCGCCGTTATCATCACAGACACCTGCGGCAGGCCGTTTCGCTTTGGCGTAGCTGGGGTGGCTGTAGGCTGGGCAGGAATCGCTGCTGTACGCGACTGGCGCGGCGAGCGAGACCTGCTAGGCAAAGCCCTTGAGATCACGCTTGAGGCTGTTGTAGACGAGATTGCAGGGTTTGCAAACCTCTTAATGGGTGAAGCAGGTGACGGCACACCAGCAGTAGTCTTTCGTGGATTGAGGTATCCGCGCTTTGGAGAGCAAAGCGTCTTCATGCCTGAGGAGATGGATGTGATCCGACCCCTCATGAGAAGATAAAGCTATGGAGAGGTGAGAAGAGTCTTGTCTCTTTCCTGGGATGGCTCGGGCAATTTTAGATCCATTAGAGTCGTGGTTCCATTCAAGCTCGACGGCGCCAAGAGCAGACTGGCCCCTGCCCTAAATCCGGAAGAGCGAAGGCTTCTCGCCTTTGCCATGGCAAGAGACGTCCTGAGAACCGTATCGGAATTTGGCACAGTGACAGTTCTCTCCAGGCCTGGCCTCTATCCAGAAGATATCGAAATCGTTGGAGATGTTTTCGAGATTTTAGAGTCGGATCTGGATTTGAACGATGCTCTCAACGAGCTGATTGAAAGAGAGGCCTCCCGAGGATGGATGAAGGATATTCTCATCGTAATGGCAGATCTGGCTCTTTTGGCGAAGAACGATATCATCGGCATACTCAACTGTCCGGGAGACGTGGTGCTCTGCCCTGGCCGAGGAGGCGGAACGAATATGATCCTCATCAACAGCCCGGTTTTCCGTACCTGTTACCGGGGGTTGAGCTTTCCCAAGCATCTGGCCTTCGCCAGCGGAGCAGGCTTAGAGGCCACGGTCTTCGAGTCATTCCGGGCGTCCTCGGACATTGACCAGCCTGAGGATCTAGTCGAGCTGCTGCTTCACGGGCGAGGAGAAGCGAGGGCGCTAATCGAGCAGATGGGGTTTAGCCTTTCCGACGAAGCAAGAGCCTTGGCTGCATCAAATGGGCCAGTCATGCTACGCCACGATCCAGCAGATAGCCGAATCCAGATGTGATTATGGGGATCATGAGATATGTGACGGCAATATCGGTCGTGTAGTCCCAAAGCGACATTTTAAGCGGGCCCTCAATGAAGATCATAAGGTCCAGCACTATGCTCATGATGAGCCAGGCCAGGCCGATCTTTGCACACTCTCTCTGAAGATGGCCCTTTTTGCCTGAGAGATTTTTACTTGTGAGATAGATGATGGAGAAAAAGACAGTCCAGATGACGATTATTACCGGCATGATCGACTCAAAGAGAGGACGATCTAGGCCCTTCAGAGGAAATATCAATGCAGAGACGGCAAACGGTATCAACCAGAGCAAAAAGCCGAACAGGACAACCTTAAGATTATTATTCATTTCGTCGCCATCCCAAACAATAAACTTGTACACTTTTGACCATTAACCTTATAAGTTTTTCGAGTAGAGGTGATTGTTATGGATGAGGATTTTAAAAAAGCTGCCGAGTTTCACGGGCACATCTGTCCGGGATTGGCTATGGGCTATCGAGTGGCAAAGTACGCCAAAGAGCACTATCCACGCGCCATGGATGAGGAGCTGGTCTGCATTGCAGAGAACAAATCCTGCAGCGTGGATGCAGTTCAATCTCTTCTGGGCTGCACGGCTGGCAAAGGCAATCTGATCATCGAGGACAATGGTAAGCAGGTTTTCATATTCTACTCACGTGATGCCAACCGAGCGCTGCGGATCTACTTCAAGGGCGACGTCTTCCGGGGAATGGACGCACTTCGCCAGAAGATGGCCTCAGGAGCTATCACCGGCACGGAAGAAAAGGAGATGAAAGGCCTTAGAGCCAAAGTGATCGAGGACATCCTCAACGGCAAAGACGAGGATCTTCTTTCAGTCACGGACGCAGACATTCCCGCTCCTGAGAAGGCCAGAATCTACCCATCGCTGATCTGCCAGAAGTGCAGCGAGAGGTTTATGGAGATCATGGGCAGGACTGCGAACGGAAAGGTACTCTGTAAGGACTGTTTCGAGAAGATGGTGTGCTGAAGGGCTGGCATCCTTTCACCTCGATGCAATGAGAACGGTTCCTCGCTGTTTTAAGTGGGTAATCTCTGTGAGCCCTCTGTGACTCTGTGGTGGCAGTCCGTAATTATTTGGCTATAACCAGTGGCTAACGGCGCGTCCGCCACAAAGTTCACAGAGTACGCACAGAGCGACTAACCAATAACTTAAAAGCTATAG
>JAJRAX010000241.1 GCA_028679775.1 Methanothrix sp.
GATCCCAGGCGCTCTATTGTCCTAATTACAAATGATCTCTTCACCCATAATGCAGATGCTCCCAGAAGAAGAGCCAGGACGGTCGATAAGGATAGTATCATGTAAGTGCTATTGTGTACCAGGAGTGTAATGCCAGTGACTCCAAGAATAAATGTGGTTAGGATGTCGGCATATCGGTCAATGACTACCGAGGCCACACCTGTACTCAGATCTAGGCGGTCCCTCACCAGAAGCGGACGGGAGAGATCTCCGACTCTGGCTGGAGTTAAGTCGGATATGATCATTCCGCCTACGAAGGCCTGGTAAGCCACCGGAAGGGGAAGTGCATAGCCCATGTGGGAGAGGATCATTCGCCACCTTGAGGACAGGATAAGAAAGGTGAATGAATAAACCAAGGCGGCGAGCGCCAGATAGTGGATACGTGCAGTTCGTATAGTTGAGAGGACCTGGTATGGATCGAATTTGTGGAGAAGCAGCGCTATTATAATTAGGCTGATGACGATTCTAAGAACGTTCTTCCGAGATATCCGATTGCTCATCGCTGTTATCTCGCCACATGCTTCAACAATAAATGGAGCCTCCTGATAGCATCCGAGCCACTATACAATGTGAAATTCAGGCGAGAGTCTCCTGGGGGTGCCATGTATTTTACTTCACGCACCCAGCGTTCTCTGCCGCGGAGATTGATGATCTCTCTATCCAGAGTATGCCCATTGCAGTCCACAACTAGACTATATGCGGCATCGTTCTCGCTGTTGCACACTATAACCTTGACTAATCCAACCTCGTCATCTGAAAGAATATTGCAGTAATTAAAGCTGTCGTTCTTATCCAGAATGCTGAACTCAAGTGGTTGAGCGCTCTGGATGGTCGATACCGCGAGTATTAACAGGAGCAAGAAGATTGCGGCAAGCATTTGGGGGGCTGATGGATTACTCCCTTGAAGCTTCAAATCATGGATGATGTTTGATCTTCTGAGTATTGCTGTTAGCGCGAAGATCGCGGTGGATGATAAGAGGACTACCAGGAGCGGGGAGACCGAACCGAATAGCTTTAGACCGAAGTTGTCTAGTCCAAGTGCAAATGCAGGCAGAACAGATATACTCAAGCCAATGCTCAAGATCATTCGCTCGATTAGATCAAGATCATCTCTTTCAGGATACAGGGCGGATGAGATGGCGTATCCAGGTAATATCAATAACAATGGGAGTGCTGCAAGATTTATCCCTGATATTGCCCATGCGGCGGACAGCAAGACCAATATGAATATCAGTAATGTGTTTCGTGGAATTTCGCCCATAAGCCACTCCGTGAAGGCTAGCGATCACCAATTCGTCGATTGTAGATCAAAGCATCGCCATTGTCGTACACTCTGGATGTCTCGATGTCGATCTTCGAACTCTCTGCATCCTTTAATGGTGTCTTCTCTTTTAATAGCCATTCACCGAACTCAGCGTATCTCTTCATTCTCTGGGTCAGTATCACAAAGTTATCTCCTTTTGGAAATTTATCGGGATCCAGCGTCTCACGACCGTAGCTTTTAGCCCGGCTGTTCAGCAGCAGGGCAATGGACGTGTCCGAGGTGATGTTCTCTAGATGCATAGAGGCATAACTCACATATCGATCGGTGTGCAGGCTGCCATGAGCGCCGTATTCTCCTAGATACTCAATGGCTATCATTTCGCTTTCCGGGTGCGAGATCACTGCGGATCTGGGATCGTATCTGATGTCGGATGGTGGGTACTCCTGGCCCCAGAACACGACTGCGGGAAAGGCCAGAGTCAAGCTGATAAGGCATATAACGGCTATCACTGATGCTCTAACCCCTGGGCTGAGCATTTTGGATATGTTCAAGAATCCCGAAGCGGAGATCACAGATAATGCGGGGTAAAGAAACTCTATAAATCTGAGCGGGTCCTCTGCAGCATAAACTTTCAACAAGCTTCCAATAAATAAGATAACTGTTGCTGATGCCCAGGTGAGGATAGGAATCTTATCTCTATACAAATAGGTCTGCAGCCCTATGACGGCCAAGATCAACATCATAAAACCGTTGCCGAAAAAGAGAATAGGATATTTAAGGACGAAGAACGATCTGCCAAGCAAAAGGTTCATGGCCATGAATGCCCCAAAAAGGCCGATCAGGATACAACCGAAGTAGATGGCAGTTCTGAAGGATAAAACGGCATCGGCTACATCTCGTACTCTTTTGAGGATGAAAGGTTTCAGGAATGGAAGTGCATATATTAGTCCCAATATTAAAAAGATCAGGGCGAGAGCGTTATGCATGTGAAATATGCTATCGACAGCTTTGCTTACTGGGGCAAGGATATTTGGCATCCTACTGCTCCACCAAAACAAGGCTGCAGCCAGAGAGAATGTCGAGATGATCATGCCACGTAGAGCGTCCCTGGGATTATCTGATACCAGATATACATATGGGATGGCGAAGAAGTTCCACCAGGCGATGAACATCAGGGTGGAGAGGTGGTGGGTTAGGACCAGCCCCGTTATAAGCAGTATAGATGCAGGAATGAACCTGGTCTCTTTGAGGGCTCTGTAGGATATATAGAGGGCAATGAGGGCAATGGCGATTCCCAGGGATTCGGTGACCGCCTGGGATATCCAGTGAATGTAGGCTGTGCCGACGGATAGAAGCAAGGCGGAGACGATTGATGTATCGCGGTCAAGGAACTCTCGTGAGAGTCTGTACAGAGCCAAGATTGAGAGGGTGCCAAGCACTGGAATAACGAACCTCTGCAGCTCCATGGCACCAATTCTGGTGTAGACAGAAGCAGCTGCTATGAGCGTGTGAAAGGTAGGTTCCTGATCAGGGTAGTACTCGGGAGAGATCATGCCGCTCTTCATGATGTCCTGGATCATGGCATACTCGAACCATGGATCGCCCCATGTCAGGTATTTAAATCGCAGGGACAGGACGAGGGCGGCCAAGGTCCCGGAGAGGACAAGGCCTATTAGGCTTCCTCTGCGGATGGTTATGTGCACCAGAAACGCGTAGCATATCGCGAATAGGATGATCGAATATATGCTCAACCTGCTCAACTGCAGGCCAAGGACCCCGCCAAGGAACAGCAAGATCTCTGAACCCGGACTGGGTTTTAGCATCTCGACAAGCTTTTCAAACACATTCGACCCTCCTTACGCAAAATTCGCGAATCGTAACACTTTCATGTGACCATGCCGCATCAAACATCAGGTATCATGCAACTCAGGCTGTCCCCTCGCGGCTGGCCGGAAGCCACTCGGTGATGCCTGCACCAATCTAATAAGGGCAGCCTGTAGTATCCATTTGGCGGAAATAACA
>JAJRAX010000242.1 GCA_028679775.1 Methanothrix sp.
GGATCCTGAAATGCTTGGTCCGGATCACCTCACGCTTGTTCTTTGAAGGAGTGGGGGAATGAAAATGAAACGAAAAAGAGCATTATGGAATGGTGAAGAGACTGACAATAATCAGTCAGAATTTTTGCATCGCACTGCCATTACGTTGACTATCGCCCTAACAATCTTTTCTGTATTTTTCTTTTCTGCAGCAGCACAGCAAGATACTGCCGCGGGCTGGTTCCAAAAAGGACTGGATCTGGGCAGCAACGGGTCCTTTGAGGAATCGGCTCAGGCATTTGACCAGGCCATCAAGCATGACCCGAGAAACACCAGTTTCTGGCTCAGTATGGCTTTGATGCTGGAACTCACAGGAGACAGAGCCAAAGCAGAACCTGCCTACCAAGAGGCGCTGAACCTCACTGAAAATGAGCTTCAGAAGAATCCTCAGGATGGTGATGCCTGGTGGAATCGAGGGGTTGCCCTTGACTCTCTGGGCAGACAGGCTGAGGCTACGGAAGCAAGAGAGAAGGCCGTATCAGCCTATAACCGGACGCTGGCCGGGAACCCGCAGGATGCTGAGACCTGGTTCCATATGGCAGAGCTATTGATCAGCCTGAACCAAAAGGATGAGGCGATCATAGCTTACGAAAAGTCCATAGAACTGAATTATAGCAAATCGGGAATCGCTGCCATAACCATCAGCAATATGCTGCAGGATATGGGAAGATACGATGAAGCACTCTCAGCTTCTGATCGGGCACTTAATCTGACACCAGCCGCCAGTGTTCAGGATAGACTACTGATCCTTGAGTGCAGGGGCATTCTTTTTGAAGAGGCCAGTAAGCCAAAGGAGGCCCTGCAGGCTTACGATCAATGCTTGCAGCTTGATCCTGATGGTAAACCCTGCTGGATGTACAAAGCACGCGTATTGCACCACCTGCAGAGATATAATGAATCAATAGCGGCCTACGAGAAGGCCATCGAACTTGATCCAGATATGAGCAATGCATGGCTGGGAAAGGGAGATTCACTGAACGCATCTGGCAGAATGGGAGATGCCGTTTTGGCCTACCAGTCGGCTCTAAAGATCGTTGATCAGCAAATTCAGGACAATCCGGAGAATGCGATGGCCTGGGAAGGAAAGGGCCGGGCCCTGGAGAAGCTGGGTCGACTTGAAGAGGCCATTGAGGCTTTCAATAGATCCATAGAAGTTTCCGAACCTGCCTTTGCCGCCTCATCGGCCTCTGAAGCAGCGTGGGTAGGAAAAGGCGACGTTCTGCGCGCGCAAGGCAAAAACGAAGAGGCTTTGGATGCCTACCGGCAGGCCATCGAGCTTTATCCACTTGATCCGGACCCCTGGCAGGGCAAAGGCAAAGCACTTCATGCCCTGGGCAAGAGGATCGAGGGTGACTTTGCGCTGCAGTTAGCAGAGAAGCTGGGATACCGGGAGTGACATTGTGGCCATTTTTATATATTTTAATGTGTGGTGAATTAAATGTCTGGAGTGGGGAAAAAGTCCTTAAAAACCAGGCCAGGGGCCAGGCTTTTCATCGGCCTTCTGGCGATGGCCATGCTCTGCATTTTCGCTCAAGCAGAGGAAGAAACGGCTCAGAGCTGGCTGAAAAAAGCATATGATCTCAGTGTAAATGGGTCCGACGAACAGGCCCTTGTTGCATACGAGAAAGCAATTCAGATCGACGGAAGAAATGGGCTCGCATGGATAAACAAAGCCTATTCACTTACGAAGTTAAACCGCACACAAGAGGCTAATGATGCTTATCAAAGGGCTTTGGATATAGTTAATGATAGTATCGAGTCTGACCCGGAGAACTCAAGCTTATGGGCCTCCAAGGGATTGCTCTGCCACAATACTGGCAACCCAAAAGAGGCGGCAAATGCATTTGAAAGAGCAACCGAGATCGATCCTAAAGATCTGATGTCCTGGATGATGTTGGGAGTCACTCTTTCAAGCGATCTGCATCGATATAATGAATCCATTCTGGCGTTTGACAACGCTCTCCAGATGAATCCCAATGATAAGCAGGTCATGGCCCTGAAGGCAGATGCTTTGAATGCCTCGGGCCGTCGGAGTGAAGCTTGTGATACTTATGCAGAGGCTGAAAAGCTGAGTTGCAGCAGCTCAGCTTCGCAGGGAGAGACAATAGAATATTGGCTGAAGAAAGCCAACGAGTTCAGGTATAGAGGCTCCTTTGAGGAATCAGCCAAAGCCTATGATAAGGCACTGCAATTAGATCCTGGAAACGCATCTATCTGGCTCAACAAAGCTCTGGACCTTGGCACCATCGGCAGAGAGAACGAAAGCACTAGGGCTTACGAAACGGCCCTCCAGCTTACTGAGGATACGCTGAAGGCGAATCCCCGGGATGCAAGGGTATGGCACAGAAAAGGCCAGATCCTGAGCAATCTGGGACGAGATGAAGATGCTCTGCAGGCCTACGAGAATACTCTGAACGTCACCGACCAGATTCTGGTGAATGATGCGAAGAACGCGAGCGTGTTGCGGATGAAGGCCGAAGCGCTCATTACCCTGGACAGGTGGGACGAGAGCCTGCAGGCCCTTGAGAAGGTCATCGAGATCAATCCCGGGGACTATAATGCTCTTGGCCGAAAGGGAGAACTTCTGCAAATGATGGGGCGGTTCAATGAATCCCTGCAGGCTTTCGACCGGGCAATTGAATTGATACCGGCGAATGATACTCTTGAGCTTGCAGCGCACTGGTCGGCCAAATATGAGGTTTTGCAGAGGGCAGGGCGTCTGGATGAAGCCATAGCGGTCCTGGATAAAGTGACAGAGCTTGATTCGCAGAATGCTCTGGCGCTGAATAATGCCCCGGAAAACTGGTATCGAAGGGGCATGGAGCTGGGAAATAACGGGTCTTATGAAGAAGCGATTAAAGCTTACGAAAAGTCCATCGAATTGAATCATTCTTTTATACCTGCCTGGAGCGCCAAAGGAGCTCTTCTGTTCCAAGTGGGCAGGAAGGACGAAGCGAGAATTGCCTTTGAAAAGACCGTCGCTCTTTATAACGAGACATTGGGGAAAAATCCGCATGATGCCAACGCCTGGATAGAAAAAGGTGTAGCATTAACCTACCTGGGAAGGCAAGAGGAGTCAACCAGATCCCGCCAAAAGGCCCTGGAGATATTCAATCAGACCATAGCGAATAATCCCAAAAATGCCCAGGCATGGAGCGACAAGGCCTTCACTCTGGCCGGTATGGGCCGATACAATGAGTCCATCCAGGCTCTCGACATGGTCATAGAGCTGACCTCAAATTCCATATTGGTCATGGATGCCTGGAGAGGCAAAGCCGTGGCCTATGCCGAAGGCCTTAACGAGTTCAATAGATCCCTGGAAGCATGGGACAACGCCCTGGAGTTGATGCCTGCCAACGACACTGCAAATCGCTCGGTAACCTGGGGCTGCAAGGCCAAGACCTTTGAAATGGCGGGCAGGTTCGAAGAGGCAGCTATTGCCTACCAAAAGGTCGCAGATCTGAACTCCAATGATACCAATGCATGGATTGGCAAAGGCTTTGCTTTGAAGTCCCTGGGCTGCAACGCCGAGGCAGAGGCAGCTTTCGATAAAGCCATAAACGTATCCTCAGATTCGGTTTACTGGCTTGCCTTATTCGGCAAGGGTGAAGTTCTTCTGGCCCAGAAGAAGTATGATGAGGCCGTCAAGGCCTACGACAAAGTCATAGAGCTTAATCCAGCTGATGCAAAGACCTGGAACGAAAAGGGCGTAGCTTTGCAGGCGCTCGGAAAGAATGCCGAAGCGGATGCGGCCTTTTCCAAAGCTAAAGAGCTGGGGTACCGGAAATGACTCCAGCAGCTCTTTCTAAAGCTAATTGGGGACTGTGGATGAAATTCGGATTTGCTATCGTTCTATTAGCGGTAGCTCTGCTCTGCGTTTGTGCATTGGCGCAGGAGAACACTGAAAATGACTGGCATAAAAAGGCCATGGAGATGCATCTTAACGGATCTTATGAAGATGCCATCATCGCATACGATAAAGCCATTGAAATAGACCCTCAGAACTCAACCCTCTGGCGATCCAAAGCCATAGCGCTCAGAGATAGTGGAAGGTTTCCTGAGGCCATTGAGGCATACGGCAGGGCTGCTGAACTGAATCCGCAGGAGAAGGGTATCTGGAATATCCAGGGCTTTCTGCTTTCGGAGCTGGGCAGGTACAGCGAGGCTAATGAGGCGTATGATAAAGCGATTCTGGCAGATCCCGAGAGCGCCGGAGCCTGGGGAAGCAAAGCTGATGCTCTCGACAACATGGGCCGGCATGACGAAGCAGTCAAAGCCTACGAGAAGTCCATCGAGATACAGAACAATTCTATTGACGCAAATCCCCAAGACTCCAATTCCTGGGCAGGCAAAGGCCACGCACTCATGAAGATGGGCAGAAACGATGATGCCCTCAAAGCTTACGATAAGGCCATCGAGACAGCTTCATCCGCCCCACCTTTCATGGCAGAAACTGCGTTTGCAAAGGCCTGGGCTGGAAAGGGCAGCGTCCTTGACAGGATGGGTAAGCACGATGAAGCTTTGAAAGCTTTTGATAAAGCCCTGGAGTTCTCCCCGGATTATTCTTTAGCGTTGCAGTGGAAGGGCGACACTCTCATGGATCGGGGCAAGTATGAGGATGCGCTCAAGGCCTACGAAAAAGCCATAGATATGGATCCAGCCGCCCCCAGGATCTGGTACTCAAAGGGGCTTGCTCTTTGGGCTTTGAACAACAGTCCCCAAGCAGATGCTGCATTTGCCAAGGCTACTGAGATGGGATATGATGTATTGCTGCCTGCTGCAAAGGAGACGGGAAGCAGCCCGATTGTCACAAAGAGCTGGTATCAGAAAGGCCAGGAACAAGAAAGAATGGGGTCCTGGCAGGCTGCTGTTGATGCCTATGATCAGGCAATTAAACTGAATCCAGAATACAAAGATGCCTGGTGCGCCAAATGCAAGGCCCTGAGCAACGTGAATTTGGAGCTGAACGGCAAGGGACAGAACATAACTTTTGAAGATGCTATCAATGCCTGCAATAAAGCCATAGAGCTGGGGCCAAATGATGCAAGATCGTGGTCCAGTAAAGGCTTTGTCCTCTCTCAAGAAGCTATGCTTACTGGCAATGAGAGCAAGTTCAACGACTCCCTTATGGCATATGAAAAGGCTATCGAGTTTGCAGGTGCCGACCCGTCAGTTCTGGCCGAGGCCTGGCGGGGCAAAGGGGCCGTTCTATCCCAGATGAACCGGAATAACGAAGCACTGACGGCCCAGGAGAAGGCCATCAATCTGAACGAGTCTGATGTCGAGGCCTGGATGGGCAAGGCTATGGCCCTCTCCGAGCTGGGACGGAATGAAGAGGCAGTACAATCTTTTGACAGAATCATCGATCTCTATCCCAGCGAGGACAAGCGGATATTCGACTATCCCTATATCTGGTACTCCAAAGGCAGGGCCCTGGAGAAACTAGGACGTGACGAGGAAGCCGCTCATGCCTATAACAAGTCCATCGAAGATGTGGACACTATCATCGATTGGGTGGCTTCCGGTCGTGATTTCTACATGAATCTATCCGAGGCCTGGCAATACA
>JAJRAX010000243.1 GCA_028679775.1 Methanothrix sp.
CAATAATCAGTCAGAATTTTTGCATCGCACTGCCATTACGTTGACTATCGCCCTAACAATCTTTTCTGTATTTTTCTTTTCTGCAGCAGCACAGCAAGATATTGCTGCGGGCTGGTTCCAAAAAGGACTGGATCTGGGCAGCAACGGGTCCTTTGAGGAATCGGCTCAGGCATTTGACCAGTCCATCAAGCACGATCCGGGAAACACCAGTTCCTGGCTCAGTATGGCTTTGATGCTGGAACTCACAGGAGACAGAGCCAAAGCAGAAACTGCCTACCAAGAGGCGCTGAACCTCACTGAAAAGGAGCTGCAGAAGAATCCTCAGAATGGTGATGCCTGGTGGAACCGAGGTGTCACCCTTGACTCTCTGGGTAGACAGACTGAGGCCACGGAAGCTAGAGAGAGGGCCGTATCAGCCTATAACCAGACGCTGGCCGGGAACCCACAGGATGCTGAGACCTGGTTCCATATGGCAGAGCTATTGATCAGCCTGAACCGAAAGGATGAGGCAATCATAGCTTATGAAAAGTCCATAAAACTAAACTACAGCAAATCGGGAATCGCTGCCATCACCATCAGCAATATGCTGCAGGATATGGGAAGATACGATGAAGCACTCTCAGCTTCTGATCGGGCACTTAATCTGACACCAGCCGCCAATGTTCAGGATCGGTTGTTGATCTTTGAATGCAGAGGCATTCTTTTTGAAGAGGCCAATAAGCCAAAGGAGGCCCTGCAGGCTTACGATCAATGCTTGCAGCTTGATCCTGATGCTAAGCCCTGCTGGATGTACAAAGCACGCGTATTGCACCACCTGCAGAGATATAATGAATCAATAGAGGCCTTCGAGAAGGCCATCGAGCTGGATCCCGATATGAGCAATGCGTGGCTGGGAAAGGGAGATTCACTGAACGCATCTGGCAGAATGGGAGATGCCGTTTTGGCCTACCAGTCGGCTCTAAAGATCGTTGATCAGCAAATTCAGGGCAATCCGGAGAATGCGATGGCCTGGGAAGGAAAGGGCCGGGCCTTGGAGAAGCTGGGTCGACTTGAAGAGGCCATTGAGGCTTTCAATAGATCCATAGAGGTTTCCGAACCTGCCTTTGCCGTCTCGTCGATCTCTGAAGCAGCGCGGGTAGGAAAAGGCGACGTTCTGCGTGCGCAAGGCAAAAACGAAGAGGCTTTGGATGCCTACCGTCAGGCCATCGAGCTTTATCCACTTGATCCAGATCCCTGGCAGGGTAAAGGCCAAGCACTTCATGCCCTGGGCAAGAGGACCGAGGGTGACTTTGCGCTGCAGTTAGCAGAGAAGCTGGGATACCGGGAGTGACATTGTGGCCATTTTTATATTTTAATGCGTGGTGAATTAAATGTCGAGAGTGGGGAAAAAGTCCTTAAAAACCAGGCCAGGGGCCAGGCTTTTCATCGGCCTTCTGGCGCTGGCCATGCTCTGTATCTTCGCTCAAGCAGAGGAAGAAACGGCTCAGAACTGGCTGAAAAAAGCATATGATCTCAGTGCAAATGGGTCCGACGAACAGGCCCTTGTTGCATACGAGAAAGCAATTCAGATCGACGGAAGAAATGGGCTCGCATGGATAAACAAAGCCTATTCACTTACGAAGTTAAACCGTACAGAAGAGGCTAATGAAGCTTATCAAAGGGCTTTGGATATCGTTAATGAAAGTATCGAGTCTGATCCAGAGAACTCAAGCTTATGGGCCTCCAAGGGATTGCTCTGCCATAATATTGGCAACCCAAAAGAAGCAGCAAAGGCATTTGAAAGAGCAACCGAGATCGATCCCAAAGATCTGATGTCCTGGATGATGTTGGGAGTCACTCTTTCAAGCGATCTGCATCGATATAATGAATCCATTCTGGCGTTTGACAATGCTCTTCAGATGAATCCAAATGATAAGCAGGTCCTGGCCCTGAAGGCAGATGCTTTGAATGCCTCGGGCCGTCGGAATGAAGCTGGTGATGCCTATGCAGAGGCTGAAAAGCTGAGTTGCAGCATCTCAGCTTCGCAGGGAGAGACTATAGAATATTGGCTGAAGAAAGCCAACGAGTTCAGGTATAGAGGCTCCTTTGAAGAATCAGCCAAGGCCTATGATAAGGCACTGCAATTGGATCCAGGAAACGCGTCTATCTGGCTCAACAAAGCTCTGGACCTTAGCACCATCGGCAGAGAGAACGAAAGCATTAGGGCTTATGAAACGGCCCTCCAGCTTACTGAGGATACGCTGAAGGCGAATCCCCGGGATGCAAGGGCATGGCACAGAAAAGGCCAGATCCTGAGCAATCTGGGACGAGATGAAGATGCTCTGCAGGCCTACGAGAAAGCTCTGAGCATCACCGACCAGATTCTGGTGAATGATGCAAAGAACGCGAGCGCGTTGCGGATGAAGGCCGAAGCGCTCATCACCCTGGACCGGTGCGACGAGAGCCTGCAGGCCCTTGAGAAGGTCATCGAGATCAATCCCGGGGACTATAATGCTCTTGGCCGAAAGGGAGAGCTTCTGCAAATGATGGGGCGGTTCAATGAGTCCCTGCAGGCTTTCGACCGGGCACTTGATTTGATGCCGGCAAATGATACTCTTGAGCTTGCAGCGCACTGGTCGGCCAAATATGAGGTTCTGCAAAGGGCAGGGCGTCTGGATGAAGCCAGAGCGGCCTTGGATAAAGTGACAGAGCTTGATCCGCAGAATGCTCTGGCGCGGAATGATGCCCTGGAAAACTGGTATCGAAGAGGCCTGGAGCGGGGAAATAACGGGTCTTATGAAGAAGCGATTAAAGCTTACGAAAAGTCTATCGAATTGAATCAATCATTTGCACCTGCCTGGTGCGCCAAATGCAAGGCCCTGAGCAACGTGAATTTGCAGCTGAACGGCAAGGGAAAGAACATAACTTTTGTAGATGCTATCAATGCCTGCAATAAGGCCATAGAGCTGGGGCCAAATGATGCAAGATCGTGGTCCAGTAAAGGCTTTGTCCTCTCTCAAGAAGCTATGCTTACTGGCAATGAGAGCAGGTTCAACGACTCCCTTATGGCATATGAAAAGGCTATCGAGTTTGCAGGTGCCGACCCGTCAGTTATGGCCGAGGCCTGGCGGGGCAAAGGGGCCGTTCTATCCCAGATGAACCGGAACAACGAAGCACTGACGGCCCAGGAGAAGGCCATCAATCTGAACGAGTCTGATGTCGAGGCCTGGATGGGCAAGGCTATGGCCCTCTCCGAGCTGGGCCGGAATGAAGAGGCAGTACAATCTTTTGACAGAATCATCGATCTCTATCCCAGCGAGGACCAGCGGATATTCGACTATCCCTATATCTGGTACTCCAAAGGCAGGGCCCTGGAGAAACTGGGACGTGACGAGGAAGCCGCTCATGCCTATAACAAGTCCATCGAAGATGTGGACACTATCATCGATTGGGTGGCTTCCGGTCGTGATTTCTACATGAATCTATCCGAGGCCTGGCAATACA
>JAJRAX010000371.1 GCA_028679775.1 Methanothrix sp.
AAGGGAGCGAAGGACCTTTCATCCTCGACCGAAGTTACTATCTGATAGACCCCGAACCTGCATCCATGGGCACTGCGGATAATGATGACGCCGGATATAAAAAAGATGCTGGCTTGGACATTCCCAGAGCCTTAGCATTATACCCAGGCGAGCTAATCGATGAAACACCAGGTCGTGGCAGATCAGGGAAAATCTCCTCAACAGATGTCAATGATTGGTATTACTTCTCAGTCTGTCAAGGCCAACAGATTGTCTTTACCGTCACACCACCCGCAGGTTTTGATGTCGATATCTCATTGTGGACCTCTGCGAGTGTCATGGTGATATCCTCAAACAACTCCGGTAGCACTCCAGAAAGCATCACCTACACAACCACCTACACTGGGAAATGGTACCTCTGGATAAAATACGTCAGTGGAACCGGCACAGGGCAATACACCTTTACCGTCGGATTCACCAACCAGAATGATGCAAACACCGGATCCGATGCTCCGAATGTCCGCACCTCAGCATTACTGATCACCCCCGGATCGTACTTTGGATATGTCGATATGAACGATCCCTATGATTGGTATAAAGTCCAAGCAACCACGGGGCAAGGAATCAATATATCATTAAAAATGAAGGATTTAGCTCCTCTCACTGATTTTGATCTCCAACTCTACAACCCAACCGGAACTCTCGTCTATGAAGGGAACCTCTACTTTGATGATAAATTCAATTACCCGGCTGATGCCACAGGCCAATGGAGCATTCGTGTGGATATCTTCCCTGGATGGGTAGACGTTCCTACACCAACAAACTGGAGTTATTACTCCTATGGCTCTGGTGCCTACAACCTAACAGTTAAACTGGAGACTAGTGGAGTAGCCCCTCCAGCTCCGATCCCACAACCAGATATCATCCCCATCGCCAAAACCTTCAAGATAACAAACGATCCAATTAGCACCAAAGACGATTTCGGGTACCTCGCAGCAATCCCTGCGTGTAATTACCTTAATGGCGGACAACGATATCTTGCGCCGATTATCTACACTGGGGACTCAACACCAACAGCATATTACGATGATGCAACATCCTTTGGAACGGTTGATGATACCACACAATACCTGGTTGATGATTGGAATGCCTATCTTGCGTTATTTTCGAAAACACCAGTGCAATACACACTGCCTGCAGATCCAATACAGGCGGCCGCTGACATTGCAACCCAGGGTTGGACCTCCTCTCAGACCGCGGTCGTCGCAGTCGATGGAAGCGGTTTTGAGGATACCGTCAAAACCGTTCTCAAAAGAACCGCAACCTTGAAACGGC
>JAJRAX010000244.1 GCA_028679775.1 Methanothrix sp.
ATCTGGTGAATACAGGCTTATTGTCTTTATCCTGCCACGTCTTCATCCAGGCAGAGAGGAAGCAATGGATTTCCTGAACAGCCGTCTCTCTCGCAGCAGTCTGGCTGCTTTCACCCTGCTGGCACTGCTTCGCAAGCTCTGCGGCTGTAATGGTCCATATTACATTCAGTCTGCTCCGACCCTTAGACCAGGTGGCTTTGATCCAGACACGTTTTATGTCCGCGGCAAAGCTGTAAGTGCAAGAGATGTTATCAAACGCTACAGCTCCATTGCAAATTTTGCCAGAAAGGTCTGCAAACGCAGGGATGGACACTCACGGGTAGCTGACTGGATACTGCTGGCAGAAAGGCTGGAGGAAGATCCAATGGGCATAGTCTCCGATATCCTGAGGAACTCCTCTTTGAGGGGCGGGGACGATCTCAAGGACGCCAAATATAAACGGCTATCCAACGAGTTCATAAAAGGGACCGACATAGTAGACGGAATAGAATACTTAAAAATGATTGAGCAGCTAAAACAGCTCTGATTAGTGGAGTGAGATAATGCCAAATCAGGTGGAAACTGAAAAGCTAAATGAGTTCTCTGATCTTCTCTTTAGGGTTCTCGATCGGTTAGGGGGGGGCCAAGAAGACCTTTTGCCGCTATTTCTCAGAGAAAAGCCAACCGCCTTTGAGAAATATCCCAGACTTCTGCTCAGCCACATTCGCTACTACAATGATGTACAGGCTGGCTTTGAAGAGTGGACGAGCAAGGTATTAAGGGATTCCAATGAGTACCGAAAAGATGAGGAGTATCCAGAACTTATGGCTCTGAAGAAGTGGTTACTGGATAACCGCTCACTCTTTGAAAACCGCAAAGATAACACCAACCATTTGAAACGAAGCCTCTACGCCAGAGCTTACGAATACCTTTACCCGAGGCGTTTGCTCACCGGAGCCTATGCGGAGGCCAATCGAGGCCATCCGGAAGCGCTGGAAGAGGATACTATAAGATCAGAGTTCCGCAATAAGTCCAAAGAAAACATCGAAAAGCTTTCTGCAGTCTATGGTGATAGCGAAAAGCTTGAACGTATCGTGAATGAAGCAGAGGAATTTCTGATCATCAACAGAAGGCGGTATATTTGGAAGCTAAAGGAGATGTCGGCTTCGAATACCAACGCATAAGAATTGATGTATGGTGGAGAATAACATGAGTCAGATTGATACATTCAAGGGCCAAATGGCCTCTACAGCTTCTCTCATTCCCAGAATGGATAAAGGTAAAAAGCGACCTGTAGCTCAGCCCATTTTTACTCGCAGAGTCGCAACTATTGTTGGAATTAAAACTGTCAAGAGTCGTTTTCTTCCCGTGTCTCATGAGGGCCAGGGAATAGAAACCTACGTTGACAAGCTGGAGCTTCTGGATAAGAACCGAGCAGAGTTCATAAGCAGGAAGCTGAAGGGAATAGAACGCAGGGCTCACATGAGTCTATTCAGGGAGCTTATAGAGCAGAAAGGAACGAGCTGGAAGGAGTTCTTTAAAGCCAAGTTCGACAAAGAATGCACAATCCCTGATGAGCTTTGCATTGCATGCTGGAATTGCTCTCTATTTGGCGGATTGGAGGCAGGTAAGGGGGCGACTTTCTCCAGGGCACGCTACTTCGATTCATATTCCATAGAAGACACAGGCGATTGTGTAGCAATGGAAGGCAGCGAAGAGGGCATGGGCATAGGCAATCAGGTCTACGAAGATGTGAGCAAACCGAGAACCTCGGACACATATCACCTCTACGAATATGTCAAGGCTGGCACTCGTTTTCCGTTTATTACTATCATCGAAAGCCCGACGCTTCTGGATGTTGCGGGCTACATTCATGCCGTGCGGAGAGCAGATGAGCATGGTTATGGAAAGTACTCCGCCAACCATGGCAAATTCGATACCGAGTTTCTGGCAGTAGCCACAGGCTATCCTCGCTTCTCTGTTCTGAATATGCTTAAATGGTCTGAAGCAGGGACTATCAAAGGACTCTTTGACAGCCGCGCAGTAAAATTTGATGATCTCAGTGGAAGCGTTGCCTTATTCGGAAGCGAGATTGAAGAGCTGGCAGGTAAGCTTCAGGAAGCCTTTAATGAATATTATGAGGCTTTGAACAGGTGATGGTCGGTGCTCTACGCAAGGGCTATCACACTTAGGAACTGCGGGCGCTTCACAGTCGTAGCCTCTGATTTCGGCTCAGATTATCGAACTCATACTCATGTGACCAGCGAAGCCCTTTATGCCAGCCTCACCAGAGGCGCTACCTGGAAACCGCATATTGTAGATCTGGAAAATGATACCTATGCTTTCAATGAGACATATGATGTTCCAAATATGCCCATTTGGTTTCTTCCCGGCCTTTTTTTAGTAAATGGGAGCCATCGGCTGCCTGATGACCACTTGGATTCAAACGCCTTTAACGTGGTAAACGAGTTATATCCCAGTACCAGCAAGTGTTTCGTTTTTAAAAAGGGCAACTTGGAAGAGAAGCAAAGGCCGCATCATGTCCCGACTTACGGGACTATACAGTCCATTAAACCCGATCATATGCTGGCAACTTGCGCTTTCTCTCCCAGAAGAGATCTTTTAGATAGCTTTGTCGAGGGACAGACCTTCATTCTTGGCAAAAAAAGGACAATGTTTCAAATAGTTAAACTGTCTGCAGTTGAAGATGGGCAGTTGAAAAATGGAATTTGCGGCACAGGTTGGCTGGAACTGCCCCCAAATTATGGCAGTCGTTTCCAGCAGTTCCAAATCCTGTCAGCTACCATGCGGTATATAATCGTAAAGGGGCTGACCAAGGATAATATAAAACATATTGAATTTATGATCGATGGTAATAGTATCTGCATGCCGGATTTCTATTGGGATATCATATCGAAAATGCTTGGAACCGAGAGCATCTGATAAGTCTTCATTAGGCTTTTGCCCTTTGCCTCTATTCCCATCTCTAACCCTGCGCTCGCCCCTGCCTCATCCCTCGCGTTCCCACGCGGCGCGCCCGTGTGGGCCCGCCCTCACAGCGAGGCCGCCCTACTCAGGATCTGCGCCTGCCCGTCAAAGAACATTTAAGCGGGCAGAGCCATTAATAAATCCATATGCTTACACTGACTGCAGTAATCCGCAAAGAAGAAGACATGTATGTTGCCGAGTGCCCGGAGGTGGGGACGGCAAGCCAGGGAAAGACTATTGAAGAGGCTGCCAAAAACCTAAAGGAGGCTACTGAGCTTTATTTGGAAGAGTTCCCCTTGAAGTGCAAGGAGAGATCATTTATAACCACCTTTGAGGTAATCGAAGTTGCCGAAACTTAGAGGCATCTCTGGTGAAATCGTTATCAAAGTCCTATGCAACCGTTTCGAATTCATGATCTCAGGACACTCCGTAACCATTCGCTGCGGCTTGGTAGGCCCGCTGCCAGGGTAGGCCTGGCCTCGGACATCGGACCTTCTGTCGCTTGCATCATCTCTAACGAATACTCAAAGAGCGCGCAGCAATTGCCGTCGTAATCCTTATAACTCTTCAGCAAGAAGTATTTATTATGGCCGGAAAAGCAGAGGAATCCGTTGTTGGGCAATATTATGATCATTCCAGAAATCAACTACCCTATGGAGGAGCGACGGATATTCATGGTCGAATAGTCTGGGCCGTGACCAAGGAAGAGCACGACCGGATGCTAGCGCGAATCAATAAGCTATTTCCAGAGTAATGATTCACGTTGCCGTTGACTCGGATATTTTCTTCTTTTCCATATCCTTAGATCAAAGGATTCTCAAAAAGAGAAATATAAATCCCACTGAAATCAAAAATAACCTGCAGCATTTGAGCAGCCATACGGGAAAGTTCCAGCTTTCGGTCCCAATTTCGGTTCTTGGAGAAAGCGTTACTCTTTGTCTGGAAGGGGAACGGGAAGGGAGACCTCATAACTTAAGGGAGCTGCATGATTTGATCGCCTTTTGGGGTGGCTTGAATATCAACATCCTTCATCCCAATACTGCTGTAGCTATAACATGTTATCGGCTAAATACCAAATATAGAGATGAGCGAATGACCCCACAGGATTTGGTTCATATTGGCTATGCACTCGCTTACAACGTGAATTATTTAATTACTTCTGACAAAAATATGCAGAGATTTAAGCTTCCTGATAGCTCAGGACTTGAAATAATTTCACCAAATAATCTTAAGTCTCTTTTAGATTGCAGTTAGGGAGCCATCATGCGCTCGCCCTCCCCCCGCGTCCTCCCTCGCGCGCACCCGTGGGCCCGCTTGGGCAGGCCTGCTCCTGCCCTCGCCCGCACATGCACGCACACGCAGGCGTCGATTGCTTTCTCCTCTCGACTCAAACCTCGATCTCGTACAGCCCGTTTCCAAATGTTGCCATCTTTCCCACGTGGATGAGCCGGCCCAGCTCCAAGAGGGCCATGACATCCCTTGAGAACTCCCCGTGGTATTTTATCTCTCCTTTGAAGAACGGCGGGATTTGCTGCTTCTTAATCTTCTGCTTGTGGAAGTATCTCTCTGCCCTGACCTCTTCGGTGCGTGCACTGACAGTGCTCACCGTCCGGCACTCGCCCAGGATGGCTAAAACCCGTTCGTTGTCGTAGAGCATTCCAGAGCCGTAGAACTCCGCGAGGGCATTGGCCCGGAAGAGCAGCCTTGACATCAGGCCGCGGAAGGTCGGAGTGGCCGTGAACCTGTCATCCTCCTTGATCTGGGCCGGGGTGAGGAATCGCACCGTCAGGTTGCCCCGGTGCTCGGTGCAGGCCTTCTGCATCTCCTGAAAATTGAGTGGAATGGCCCGGTTGTAGACCGTATCTCCAGAGAAAATATTATTTCGAGTTCCATATCCCAGAGAGTCCACCGCCTCCAGGCGGAACTTTCCATAACCCAGCCGGTAGCCCCGGCTCATGCCGCTCTCGCCCAGGTTCCTCAGCGCCAGCAAGAAATAGGGCAGGTATTCGACACTCCGACCTATTAACGTAAAATTAAAGATCGCATCTGAGCCGGCTGAGTGCCTGCCAGGAGCCGGCGGATCGAAGGCAAAAGGCCTCGGAATGTCGCTTTGCTTTCGCAGCACTTTTGCTCCTTCAGAGGGGCTGCTATTATAAAAATAATCATAAACGCAAACAGTACGAAGCGCGCAATCGCTGCAACCTCTTGCGGTCTGGTCCGGCCCGCCAGCTCCTGACCTGGCCCCAACTGCACAGACCAGCGCCCGGAGGTGGGCCCCAAAGCCGCTTCTCAGAGTATTTCCAGACCAGTGGGAGAGGTCGGCGTCGGAGTCGAACTTTATTCTGGCTTCGAACTGGGATAGAGAGAGATCGCCCATGGCAGAAGGATGGATTGGTGGGTAGTAAAATATTGCGAAAATGAGGCATGAAAACAATTGATGAATCTGCACCTTCAGTTCCCTTTTCATCGGGATTGGCTTTGTGACCCACTACTCACTTCTTGCACGTAGACTATCTTGGTGACCTTTCAGTTCCCTTTTCATCGGGATTGACTTTGTGACCCTCGCAAAATATAGCAGCATTAAGACGATGAGCAGCCTTTCAGTTCCCTTTTCATCGGGATTGACTTTGTGACCTTGAGTTCTAAGTTTTTTGTGGGCCTGGATCTCGGGCCTTTCAGTTCCCTTTTCATCGGGATTGACTTTGTGACCTGCTATGGCAGTTGCTATTGGTACCGTTCCGTTAATCTTTCAGTTCCCTTTTCATCGGGATTGACTTTGTGACGTCTGCCAATGGCTCCATCTTCCGCTCACTTTTTCCCACCCTTTCAGTTCCCTTTTCATCGGGATTGACTTTGTGACCATCCTCATTGATTCTGCTAGCGA
>JAJRAX010000245.1 GCA_028679775.1 Methanothrix sp.
ATGAAGAAAAATGCGGCCAGTGTCGGGGCTGCGAACGACAGTGTGCCTTTGGCACTCACACATACGATCCGGTGGCTGACCGGCTGATATCCGATGACTACAAGTGCGTCGGCTGCCAGAGGTGCGTGGTATTCTGCCCGAAGGATGCCATTGTAGTCCGTCCATCACCATCGTATTACCGGCCCAATGCCTCCTGGTCTCGCGAAAAGCTGGAGGATCTCAAGAAACAGGCGGAAACTGGAGGCGTAATCCTTACCGGGTCAGGCAACGACAAGCCGTTTTGCATCTATTGGGACCACATTGTTCTCAATGCCTCCCAGGTCACCAATCCCTCAATCGATCCATTGAGAGAGCCGATGGAGCTGCGCACCTTTCTGGGGGCCAAACCGGACCAGATGGACATCTCTCTCAAAGACGGCGAGGTGAAGATCAATACTAAACTCTCACCCAACCTCATGGTGGAGACGCCCATACTCTTCTCGGCCATGTCCTACGGAGCCATAAGCTACAACGCATTCCGCTCGCTGGCAATGGCTGCGAGGAAGTCCGGAACCTTCTTCAATACTGGTGAAGGCGGACTGCCTAAAGAGATGAGGGACGAGTTTGGAAAGTA
Source organism: Methanothrix sp. (assembly GCA_028679775.1). Classification (GTDB taxonomy): domain Archaea; phylum Halobacteriota; class Methanosarcinia; order Methanotrichales; family Methanotrichaceae; genus Methanothrix. The sequence goes on from JAJRAX010000245.1 coordinate 614, forward strand.
CGCCATAGCTCAGGTAGCTTCAGGCCGCTATGGCATAGATGCAGAATACTTGAACTGCGCTGCCGCAATCGAGATCAAAGTGGGCCAGGGGGCAAAACCCGGTATCGGCGGACACTTGCCCGGCGAGAAGGTCTCGGCGATTGTTGCACAGACTCGCATGATCCCCCAGGGAACCGACGCCATATCGCCGGCTCCGCATCATGATATCTACTCAATTGAGGACCTCTCGATGCTTATTACCGCCCTGAAAGAGGCGACCAACTACGAGAAACCCATTTCCGTCAAGATCGCTGCGGTTCATAACTTCGCTGCCATTGCCTCAGGAATTGTGCGGGCGGGCGCTGACATCATCGCCATCGATGGGCTACGAGGAGGAACGGGAGCAGCTCCCAAGGTCATCCGGGACAACGTCGGAATTCCAATTGAGCTTGCCATCTCATCTTTGGACAGAAGGCTCCGAGGCGAGGGCATCAGAAACAGATGCTCGATCATCGCTGCTGGAGGAGTTCGCTGCAGTGCCGATGTCATCAAGGCCATAGCTCTTGGAGCTGACGCAGTTTACATTGGATCTGCGGCTCTCATTGCTATGGGATGTACCCTCTGTCAGAAGTGCTATACCGACAAATGCAACTGGGGAATATGCACTCAAGACCCGCGCCTCTCCGGACGGCTGAATGTGGATATCGCCAGCCAGAGGCTTTCCAACCTGATAGCAGCCTGGTCGCATGAGATTGCTGAGATGTTAGGCGGCATGGGCATCAATGCTCTCGAGAGCCTGCGCGGCAACAGGGATCACCTGCGAGGTGTTGGGCTGCATGAATGGGAGCTCGATGTGCTGGGAATCAAGGGTGCAGGAGAGTGAAGGAAGATGTGCAAAACCGTTCCGTTAGACTCTAAGCAAGATACGTCTTCAGCCGGAGAAGTGCCAGATGTGGCCGAGATCGATGCCACAGACCTGCAGACCAAAGAGTTGAACGACCGGCTGAGAGAGATGATGCTCTCCGGGATCAAGAAGGTCAACATCAGAAATGTCTGCGGTCAGAGGTACATCGGAACCCGTCTCTACACGCCCCAGCATCTCGTCATGGATATCGAGATATTCGGAACACCCGGAAATGATTTAGCCGCTTTTCTTTTTGGCCATAAGATAACTGTGCACGGCAATGCCCAGGACGGAGTAGGAAATACAATGGATGCCGGAGAAGTGGTCGTTTTTGGACGGGCCGGAGATATCCTCGGATTTTCCATGAGAGGTGGCGAGATCTATGTGCGGGACAATTGCGGCTATAGAACGGCACTGCACATGAAGGAGTACAATGAGAAGAGGCCCGTTCTGGTTATAGGGGGTCGAGCCCAGGACTTCTTAGGCGAGTACATGGCAGGCGGCATTGTGATTGTCCTGGACCTGCAGGGCTTGACTCACCAGTCCAATTTCATTGGCACTGGCATGCATGGTGGTGTGATCTACCTGCGTGGCAGCGTGGAGAGCACCCAGGTCGGCAATCAGGTGGCAGTTTCGCCCTTAGATGAGTCTGACCGGGCAGTGCTCGACCATTATGTCTCCCGGTTTTTGGAGCGCTTTCCTGAGGTCGGAACGAAGAAGGACGAAATCCTTCATCATTCCTTCGTGAGGCTTACTCCCAAGTCGAAGAGGCCCTACAACAAGCTTTATACTTATTAAATATCCGAGAGGGATTAAATGCCGGTATATATTGACATCAGCAGATGCATAGGCTGCCGATCCTGCGAGGTGGCCTGCCAGCGCGTGCACGGAGGCAAAGGACACGTCAACGTGCATTATGTCGGAGACGCGGCTTCGGTTCCCATATTCTGTCATCACTGCGAGGAGGCAAATTGCACCAAGGTCTGCTTTACGGCAGCCTTGCACAAAGAGGGGGAACGGACGGCCTATGATGTGAAGAAGTGCACCGGCTGCGGCCTGTGCCGTCTGGCCTGTCCCTTCGGCGTGGTCTGGACAGACAAGATCGCCCACAAGTGCGATCTGTGCGATGGACGGGAGGGCGGACCCACTTGCATTGTCACCTGTCCGGCCAATGCTCTATCAACCGATTTCGATCTAGCGTCGAAGAGGGCGCGCTCGCGTGCTGCCAGGGCCGCGGCTCAAGGAGGAAGAAGATGATTAAAGTTGATAAGAGCCTGTGTCTGGGATGCATGTCCTGCTCGAACGTCTGTCCCAGCCAAAACATCACCAGAAGCGAGTCATCCGAGAAGAGGATCATTCACTGGAAGAGATGCAAAGAGGAGTGCGACCTCTGCGTGGAGTTCTGTCCGGCCAGGGCGCTGACGCTGGTCCCATTCGACGAGAACGTGCCGGAGCCCGATGTCTCATTTGATCTGGTGGCCTGCAGGATTTGTGGATCGCGTTATGCAACCGAGCCAATGCTCCGGAGAATTGAGTTCGTCCTGCCGCTCAATTTGCAGAAGGACTCAACGAACCTCGAATGGATTCGCATCTGTCCAAATTGCCGGCGCGATATCGAGGCTGAGAATGTCACCAAACAGATTGTGATGGAACGGGGGAAGAAGAGTCGATAGGTGGAAGGCAATTGGCCCGCCTCCTAAAACTGTTTTGTGAACTACCGCGTCCTGAAGGGCGCGGCTTCCCACGTCATCGCCAAAACTTGCATCACTGATCTGTGATGTAGTGGTTTTGGTTCTATGGGCGCTACGGGCTGTTCCATCCCTGTGATGAGTATGTTCCTGGAAGCATTGTAGTCTCTATCACATGAGAATCCGCAATACGGGCACTCATGTACTCGTACCGACAGATCTTTCTTTACACGGCTTCCACAAGCAGAACACCTTTGAGTGGTATTTCTGGGATCTACTTTTATCAACTTTCGACCAGCACTTTGAGCCTTGTACGAAAGCATAAATATGAATTTAGACCAGGATGCATCATGGATGCTGCGATGCATACTATTATTATGGCCTTTCTCTTTCAGACCTTTGACATCAAGATCCTCAACACAAATGATATCAAAGTTATTGACATAGGTCCGAGATAACTTATGCAGGAAATCGTCTCGTTGGCAGTTGATTCTCTTATGCAGCTTAGCGATTTTATCCTTGAGGGACTTATAATTGTTCGATCCCTTCACCGCTCTGGCTAGCCTTCCTTGCAGTCTTGCCAATTTATCAGCAGATTGCTCGGCACATCTTGGATTCTCTATCTCATTGCCCTCGGAGTCAACCACGAAGGAAGTCAAACCAACATCCAGACCTACTGCTTCCTCTGTTTCGGGTAACGGCAGTGGTTCCTGATCGGCTTGGACTATGGCAAACCACTTCTCGCCTTCTCTCTTGATTATGACGGCTTTGATGCAACCTTCGATCTTTCGATAGATCTTGATCCGCACATCTCCTATCTTGGAGAGATGCAATAAGCCATGATCTTGATCGATCTTGAATCCAGATTGGTTGTAATTCAGGGTATTGTACCAACCATACCCTTTGAAGCGAATATGACCGATCTTCCGACCGTTCTTCTTTGATGCCAAGAGTCCTTTGATGTTGGACCAAATAGTGTAATTCACCATCTGAAGAACTTTGGAGTAGACGCAATTCAGCTTAGGATTCTCAAGCTTCAGGGATGGAATCATGTTCTGAGTATCATAGGTCTTGAGCTTGATGCCTTTCTCTTTCGCATCATTCAGATCTTCGAGAAGCCGATTATAGAGCCACCTACAAGCATCCAAATTCTCCGCTAACTTCCATTGAGTGATCTTGTTCGGGAAGATGGGATACTTGTAGCTCACAATCATACTTTCTCCATCTGAGATTCCACATATTGCATTAGAACATCGAGAGAGACCTGCCCGGTGCTGGCAATGAAGTAGGAATTTGACCAAAATGAGTTTTCCCAAAGGAACTCTTTGGTTTGTGGAAATTCTTGTCGGAGTCTTCTGGCAGTGACCCCCTTGATTACATTCACGACGTTGGATAAGTTGGTTGTGGGTGTCGCGGTGAACAGTATATGAAGATGATCTTCGGCTGGTTCCTGCGCTAGTATTTCTATTCCAAGTTCATCCGCCAAACTCCAAATGATCTGCTTTAGCCTCTCGCGAATCGCTTCATCATAGAGTGCTTTCCTACGGTACTTGATGACCACCACTAAGTGATAGTGAAGTGAGTACACAGAGTGCGCAGACCTATCGAGCTTGTATTTCATCTGATTTACCAAAACATGTGTATCACATTATTATCTTAAATAGTTATTGGTAGATCGAAACTAGGGCAAAGGACTCCGCTTTCATCCCCACTGTGAACGATGGGGACTTCCCGCTCCGTCCTTCGCAATCCTACAAGTTAAAACGTCTTTTATTCATAATAGTATATATCAATGTCATCAAGGCAGAAGCTGTGATGAAATCAATTCCAGGTGTTTCTTTTGCCGAATATGGTTCTGTCGTATAATTTTCATATTCAGATTCCGCGTTTTCATTCCATTCTTGGATATCATCCTCGTTGGGGGCCATGATGCCGAAGTCCTCCGTTGAGGATACGTCTTTTTTGCTGTCATTGGCTCCTGAAGCCATCGTTGCCTCTGATAGCAAGAGTGCTAGGATCAACCAGACTGCCAGAGCCCAAGATGAGGCCATTTGATTTCTCATTGTATTCTCCTAGTTCATCTCATATTCCTGTCAATATCTGAGTTAAACCGCTGAACAAGCTCTCCGGCTTGGAGGATAGACCAGCCTGTATCGCCCAAGAACTCAATATCTGAATGATCAATGGACTCAACAAAGATACGGCAGCGATCCAGATCTGTGGTTTGTCCGCATTAAGAATTTCCAGCTCCTTTTGAGTGTCCTCAATAATTTTCTTAGATATTATATTAATAAATTCGTAGTCTTTTGAGACCTGCTCCGAAGGATTTTTCTCTTTTAAATTTGTTAATTGCGCAAGTACCTGATTTTCCAGGAAGCTATTTTCAACAGGTTTGCTGCCTAAACGCATTATTTCTTTGAGTGATGATATCTCTGTGTGCTTCGTATCAGGTTCTATCGTATCAAGTTGCAATATAGTGGTTATTGTCTTAAAATCGTTTACTCTCTGCGTCAGCAATTTCTTTTGCTTTTGCCTGGAAGTGCGCCAGCCGATGATATATGGGATCAGGAAGAATACTACGAATATAAGGATGGTTAATGCAACCATGATTGGCGTTCCACTGGGAATTGTCACAAGGCCAATATCCAGAGGGGTGTTCAATTTGGCCAATTGCCAGCACCAAAGAAGCTGAGACAGATAAAGCGAGTTCAAGCCCAGCCAGCAGAAGCTAAATATCATTGCTGCTTTCCTGAGCATATTGCTGGTTTTATACGATGTAAGGGTCCTATTGGAGGCGATAAAAGAGACAAAAAACCCAGATAGTATTATAAATATTAATTCATATGCCATATCATATGGATTGTTTCCATATTCCTCATACGTCCTTATAATTATTGGCGCAGCACCAAGAATAAATAATGATATCAGTGCCAATATCCAGAACCAGGTCATTTTGCCGTTGAGATCCTTCTCAAGCGTCAGCCAGATGTCTTTTTCATTCTTCAGGTTGAGGACCCATAAGAATGCAGCAAATGCAAGGATGACAATGGATAAACAAAGGTACTTGAAAACAACCTTTTGAGGGAAATGCATATAGATTACAAACAAAAACGAGATCAATTGAATGATTAAAGCCGATGGAAAGATTATCTTATAGAATTGTCCCCCATCAATGGTCGAGGGTTTCACCGCAGGATCTGATGCAATTAATTTGATCTTTCCCTTCATGATCAATGCTGCTATAATAGCTATACCTGCTATAATAAGAATAATAATTGAAAGATACAATTGGATATCTGCTCTGTCATATCCTTCTTCATGATTTAGTCCATTTTGATATGCTCTGATGGCATCCTCATAGCATCCAAGCTGATAGAGAACATCTCCTTTGCCGTTGTACGCCTCCGCATTTGTCGGATCTTGTTTGAGTGCTTGATTGAAGGAGGCCAATGCATCAAGATTTCTGTTCTTCAAATGCATCAGTGCCGTTGCATTGCCAATCCATGCGGATGCATTGTTCCAGGACGGACCTCTCTTATAAGTTATATCTAACGCATCTCTAAATGCAGAGGTCGCATTTGAATAATCCTGAAATTTTAAATAGACATTTCCCATGCTGTTCTTGACCAGGAATCTATCTCGATCGGATAACGATTCACCGCCAACCAGCAGAGCCTCACGAAGCAGCCTCAAGGATTCTTCTAGCTGCTGATTCAGCTCTGCTGCAATCAAACCCATATACAAATATGAATAGGGATTTTTTCTGATTTCATTTGAATTTTGCAGGGCCAAAAGCGCTTCATCATATCGTTTCAAGCGGTTTAAAGCCAGGCCTTTGTTATTCCAGGCTCTTATCGCCTGTATATCATGATCTTTGCTCTTTTCGTTTTTTATTAGACCTAAAACAATGTCCGAAATATTATTTGCTTCACTGTATTTTTCTTGTTCGATTTGCACCAGAGCAAGATTATTATATGCATCAAGATAATTTTCGTTTAGCCATATAGCTTCGTAAAACGATTTAGCTGCATCATCATAATTGGCTTTTCCAAGCATGAAGTAGGAGTTGCCTCTATTAAAATTTGCCATAGACTTTAATTTATCATCTGGCAACCGATTTCCCTGTAATGATTCATTGTAGGCATCCACAGCCTTTGGAATGTCATTTTCCAGATAGTAGGCGTTTGCCAAATTATACCAAACTTCTCCATGTCTGGGATCATCAGATGACAGCTCGATATATAATTTTAAGGCTTTTAAATTATAATTTTGTTTTTCAGTTACGTTTTCGCTTTTATCTCGTTTCATGCCATAGCGAACTGCTTC
>JAJRAX010000246.1 GCA_028679775.1 Methanothrix sp.
GTACGTGTTTAGCTCTCTCGTGAATTAATCCAAATTCGCTCAAACCATTTAGACCAGAAAAATTAAATAATATAATGATAATTTTCACTAAATGGGAGTATGAACGAAGTAGAGACCATCAAGCAACTTCATGAACAGAATGAGCTTTTAAGGCGCGAGATTGAGTTGCTTAAGGCAAAAATACGAGAGCTTGAAGTCCGCCTAGCTCAATATGAGAATGCACATACTCCACCAAGCCTAAGACGAGGGCGGAATCGTAAAAAAGATCAGGATGGGACCCTCAATGGAAAGCCTGGCCAAAAGATTGGGCACAAAGGTGTAACGAGACCTTATAAGCCTCCGAATCGACAAGTAGATGTCACAACAGATCGTTGCCCTGATTGCGGAGCAGAGCTTGGCCCTCCTATTCGAATTGATTCGAAGATTATTGAGGAAATTCCAAAACCACAACCAATCATCATCACTGAATATAAAATCGCGCATTACAGATGCCCATGCTGCCGAAAAGAAGTTGTTGCAGGTAATTCAGAATGCCCACGCGAAGGTAAATTTGGCAACAACATAATCTCAATGGCGACACTATTCAGATATGAAGATAGATTGCCTCACAGAAAAATCCAAGATGCACTGGAGAGGCTGCATGGGCTGAAAATAAGTCCTGCCACGATATTTGATTTAACCCGGCGCGCTGCTGATGCCGTTCGATCCGAATACGACGCGATCTTAAACAAAATTCGCGAAGCACCGATACTCTATGTGGACGAAACTTCAATCCACGTCCAGGGAGAAAAACAATGGATCTGGACATTTGCCACAGAATCCGAGACATTTTTCGTAATTCGCAAGAGCCGAGGGATGAAGGTTCTGACAGAAGTTTTAACGCGAAGATTCAAGGGCATAATCGTATGCGACGGGTGGAAACCTTATGCCAAGTTCACAAATCGCTTGCAGCGATGTTGGGCACACCTACTTCGAGAATCGAAAGACCTCGCGGAGAAGTTCGAGGAAGCGATTCCGTTGCATGAAGCACTCAAAGCGCTTTATGAATCATTGACCAAAGCTCTGGAATGTGATCCACCACCAGAAGTCAGAGCGGATTTATGGCATTTGGCACGAGAAGCTCTGAAGCTATTGATCCTGAAAGAGTGCACTCTCGAAAAAATCCAAAAATTCATCGGCAAAATTAGCAACGGGTTCAATTACTGGTTCACGTTTATCGTTAACCCGGGTGTAGAGCCGACCAATAATCGAGCAGAGAGAGCACTGAGACCCCATGTGGTTTTGAGAAAAATTTTGGGCACGCTGCGCAATGAAAAGGGAACATCGATTCATGAGCGAATCATGACGATGCTGGCAACATGGAGACAGAGAGGATTGGATTGTCTCCAAATGCTAACGGCCAAGCTAACCTGCTAAACACGTACCATAAAACCAATAACGTGATGAAAGAAGATATGGTTATCGAGCTTGAAGCACTTCCAATCAGACTTTAACTATTTCTGTGCATCAGAGTTGAGACTCTCAACCCAATCAATCTGATCTTCTTATTGCCTCTCAAGAAAGCATCAATCAATCTCTTGGAATTATTCCTGAGAATATCCAGGTCATTCGTCGGAAAAGACAAGGACTTGGCGCGAGTATAGGTATCGAAATGCTCGTACCTGACTTTAACGGTGATAGTTTTAAAGCGGAACCCATTGTCGATCAGCTCTTCGTGTATCTCCTCCGCCAATTCATCTAATACCTCAAAAATTTGACCTTCATCGTTTACATCTTTCTCGAATGTCAATTCCCGCCCTATCGATTTTGTCTCATATTCCTCTCTGACCTCACGGTAATCGATACCATTGGCGTATTCATGGAGCCTGCTACCCCAAACGCCAAAGAGTCGGGTTAATCGCTCAGGATTTATGGCGGCCAAATCGCCTATAGTCTCAATTTTGAGGTCTTTTAGCATCTTTTCGGTCTTAGGCCCCACGCCCGGTATCTTCCGGACCTGCAAAGGAGAGAGAAAATCCTTCGCATCCTCTTCTCTAATTACGGTAAAACCGTATGGCTTCTTGAAATCGGAGCCAATCTTGGCAAGCATTTTGTTGGGAGCGACACCAATGGAGCATGTTAATTTTTCCTTGTGCAGGACCTCTTCTATCAATTTCTTAGCAAATTCCCCTGCATCGTCGAAGTCCTTTATTCGGCTCGATATGTCGAGGTATGCTTCATCTATCCCACCCTGCTCAAATCTATCGGCGTGGCTCTTTAGAATCTCCATGATGCTATTGGATGCAGTGTTATAGAGGTCGAAATGGGGTCTGAGATAAACGCCTTCCGGGCACAGCTTCCAGGCTCTGGATATAGGCATGGCCGATCTGATGCCGAACTTCCGGGCTTCATAAGAGGCACTGCTAACGACGCCTCTGCCTTTGCCTTCTTTTGGATCTGCTCCAACAACTACCGGCTTGCCCTTCAATTCCGGATGCTCCCGAACTTCAACGGAAGGAAAGAAGGCATCCAGATCGACATGGAGAATTACCCGCAATGCGTCCAATACTAAAACTCCCCGAGCGTGAACTGGTCCTGTAGCTGGATCTCCTTTGACTTGTGCTCTATCGAGAGCATGTCCATCAACAGAAATGCGTTCCTCACCGACTTGGACCGGGCATGGTTGTTGAAGTACACTCTCACCTTGGCGGCCTTCAGCTCCGCCTCTTTGATGCGAGGCACCCAGGACTCCAATTGCTCTTTCTTATAGAGATAGTCGTATCTGTCCAGCCTGTGATCGTCTTCCTTCTCGCCCTTATACCAGATGTCATAGTTCCGGCCATGGAAGCGCAAGTAGGCATGATCCGCCGTCTGCTCCGTGCCTACATGAAGCCCAGGGCCGTCGATCAGGACATTGGCGACGTTCCTCTCCCGCAGAGCCTCCAGAGCGGCGGGATCTATCTCCTTGCGGCTATCGTCCAGCCAGCTCCGGTGCCGAAACTCGACGGCATAGCTGTACTCTTCGTGAGAAACGCCATCCAGCACGCCTTTCAGGCAGGCGAGAGCGGAGCCATCATTCTTGAAGTAGGGGGATAGCTGTAGCAACACGCCGCCCAAAAGACCCGCCTCGGCCAGGGGCTTCACGCAGGTCTTCTCGAAAGAGGCAGCCCAGAAGATAGCCCTCTCCGGATCTCCATCCACGAGCGCCTTGTGAGTGACGAGCTGGGGCACTTTCACGGAGTACTCGAAGCCCTTCAAGTCCCTGGCCTTCTTTATCCAGGACTGAACCTGCAGCTCGCCCGGTGGCCGGTAGAAAGTACTGTTGATCTCCACCGTGTTGAAGAATTGGGCATAGTAAGAGAACCATTCGCCCTTCCTCTTGGCCAGCTCTATTGGGTAGAATTTCCCTACCCAATCATCGTAAGACCAGCCGCTGCAGCCCACGAGAATCGTCATCGTATATCTCTTGAATCGAGATTGTTGAACCTGCATTTATTACTATTCTTATTGCCAGGTCATCGAAGTCCAATCGCTCGTAGATTCTCTCGCTCTGCTCCCGGCATGCCCTCATTTCCTGGCTAGGCCGTGCAGGTTCTCGGGTGCCTCCATCTCCAGCACCATCTGGAAATGCTTATGGGCCTGTTCGACGTCGCCCAACTCCATGTAGGCAAGGCGAGGCCGTACACGATCTGTGGGTCCTTAGCCATCACCTTTGCGAAAAAAAGATAATGGATAACTCACTTGACGTGACATTGATGGACAATTTTACCAGATCTGTAATCTATGATGTAGTCAATCAAATCAGCCTAGTCAATAATGGCACAGTTGCGGCAAGCCCAATATATCTAATAGTGGCTCTGATCCCCTGTATTGCTCCATATCAGAAAGTAATTTCAATGGAATTTGATTCACAGTACGCTGAATCCTTTTCTGATGCTTACGGTAATCGTTATGCAAAATTCAAATATATGACGGATTTATCCCCTGGAAGCAGGATTAGTATCCAAATCAAATATCAAGTCGAAGTGATGGGACAGTACTTTGACTTAAGCCAACATAAAGGTATGCTCCTCAATGATTTTACCAACGAGGAGCGTTATATTGAATCTGATGCAAAGCTTATTATCGACCATGCAAAACGGCTGGCACAGGACAAAAGCAGTATCTGTGAAAAGAGTGAAGCATTTTATAATTTTGTCGCTGATAATATGCGTTATGCAGGTTATGATCCCAACGATATGGGCGCTCTGATGGCATTGAAATACCTATCTGGCGATTGTGTAGAATACTCGGATCTGCTTGTCGCTCTGAACCGTGCTGTTGGTATCCCAGCCAGAACGGTCGATGGCCTTACCGGTTGCACCGATCAGGGATATGATGCAGGCAATAATAAACACTGCTGGTTAGAGGTTCATTTTCCTGGTATTGGATGGGTCCCTGTCGATCCTACCTGGGGTCGTTATCCGCAAGACCGAGCTACTTACTTCGGCAATATGACGCCGGACCACATTGTAGTTACCAGAGGCAGAAATCTCATTCCGCTGAATCCACTTCCGAATACGAACAATCACTATTATGCCTATCGATATTGGTGGAATGGAAAAATTAAGGCTGAATTAAAATCTGAAGAAAGATGGAGTATTCTAGAACATAGATAGTCGCAATAGTTCTGAACAGATCGCGTTCACTTTCGCCCCGCCCCCTTGCCTCGCCCTCATATCCCCATAGCCACCTATTCTCTCTCATGGAAATCGAACTCCATCCCGCCGTCTCCCTGCTCGAAGAGACCTTCAACGTCCTCATCGCTCCCCCGGAGCTGCTGGCCGGAGCCCTCAACAGCCACCAGAGCCTGCAACGCTACAAGATCCTCTACATCTGCGGCA
>JAJRAX010000247.1 GCA_028679775.1 Methanothrix sp.
CTGATGGGGCAGGGCTTCCTGCTTCATCGAGCACGCGGAGCGAAAGTAATGAAAGGGGTACGATTCATCCCATCCCCTGAAGGAGATGGGTCTTCTCTACCCCTTTACCCCAACGTTATAAATCCCTTCATCCAGCCAGGAAATCGCACAGGCCCCATTCCGAAGGGCTTATCTACCTTTATGCCAACCCTGTAATTTCAAAGGTCGCAATTCAAAGGGTTATCACCATGATTTCCAAAGATTATATTCGGGAGATTTTAAAGGGATACGATAAGAAGAATCTAACCATCGCTACCATCTGCTCTCACAGCAGCCTGCAGATTTTTCATGGCGCGCGCCAGGAGGGCTTTAAGACTCTCGGCATATGCATCGGCCAGCCGCCACGATTCTACGATGCGTTTCCACTGGCAAAGCCTGATAAATTCTTGTCAGTCGAGAGCTACAAGGCTCTCCTGGACTATGCTGATGATCTCGTTGCCGAGAACGTGATAATCATCCCGCACGGCTCTTTGGTGGAATATCTGGGGATAGAGAAGTTCGAGTCTCTGGCAGTCCCCACCTTTGGAAACCGCAGAGTCTTAGCCTGGGAGAGCGACCGGGAGATGGAACGAGAATGGCTTCTCAAGGCCGGTGTAAACGTTCCCATGCGATTTGAAAAGGCTGAAGACATCGACCGGCCGGTCATAGTGAAATATCACGGTGCCAAAGGCGGTCGGGGCTTCTTCATAGCCAAGACCAAAGATGAGCTCCAGTCCAAGATGAGCATGGAGGACAAGTTCACCATCCAGGAGTTTATCCTTGGAACCAGATACTACATCCATTTCTTCTATTCTCCCATAAGACAGGATGGCTACCAGCTTAAGAAAGGGTCTTTGCAGATGCTTGGCATCGATCGAAGAGTTGAATCCAATGCCGATGAGATCTTTCGGATCGGTAGCATGAAGGAGCTGGCAGAGGCCGGCATCTATCCAAGTTTCGTGGTCACTGGAAACCTTCCGCTGGTGCTGCGAGAGTCGCTTCTTCCAAGAGCTTTTGAGCTTGGTGAAAGGGTTGTCGAGACCAGCCTGGACCTCTTCGGTGGAATGATCGGGGCTTTTAGCCTGGAGACCATAGTCACAGATGAGCTGGAGTTCAAGATCTTCGAAATATCGGCCAGAATCGTTGCCGGCACCAACCTCTACATGGACGGCTCTCCGTACTCAGATCTCATCGAACCGGGACTTTCAAATGGCCGGCGCATTGCCCAGGAGATCAAACTGGCAAGCGAGAAGAACCTGCTAGAGGAGATCATAAGCTGATTGCAAGCTAGAAGAAAGGCTTATCTTGGTGAGGTCGTACAAGGATTCCAGTATGTCAGGCCTTATCAAGACCTTCCAAGAGGCCACGCTGCTTCAGTGCGGCTTTTTAGATAAACTAGTCGATTTGGATATGGCAAGCGTCGCCGCGTTCTCTGAGTCCATGGTGGACTTTTTTAAGGCAACGCCGGATAACAAGTTCGTCTACGGCCTGGCCGCAGGCCGGTCGGCTCTTGCTTTATACAGCTTCTTGCAGCTCATCCAAAACCACTTCGACAATGTCTTTCCCTTTACCCTCGAAGATCCGGTGCAAAGGCACTATCGTCCGGGCAAGAATCTGGCCATTGCCATCTCCGGATCAGGAGAGACTCTCTCAGTAAACAAATATATCGACGATTTCATCACCCGAGGCGGCGAGATCAAGCTCATCACGGCCAACGAAGAAGGCACTGCCTGCAAGATGGTCAGGGAGTATGAGCGCGGCACAGTCCTCGTGATCAAGGCCAGAACCAAGTATGCCACCGATAAGGACAAGAGGTCCAGGCTCTCGCCCATGGGCACAGAGTTCGAGCTGGAAGTTCTCGCATTTTTGAATGCCCTTTTCGTCGATCTCCAGTCCAGGCTCAACGGAGTATGCGAGAGCTCTTGCCCAGGGTATCAGTCAAGGATATTGGACTTCAAGGAGAACGCTCTGCTCATCTCCAAGATGGACGAGACTGACCCCGGTCAACTGGATCACTGGTTCAAGAAGCTTCTGCCGAGAAGCGGCAGGTACGTGATTGGCGGCGTAGGCAGAAGCGGGCTCGTGGCCCGGGCCTTTGAGATGAGGCTCACTCACCTCAACAAGATCAGCTACTGGGAGAGGGACTTCAATACACCGAGCTTTCAGATCGGAGACGTCTATATCCCCATTACAGGAAATGGAAATACCTATGAGGCTCTGGAGGGCACAGTCACGGCCCTGAGCAAAGATGCTGATGTGATGCCAATCACTGCCAACCCGTCATCGCGACAGGTGGCCATTTTAGAGAAACGCGGCAAAAAGAAGGACATTGCCATAATCCCTGTCAAGCCTGAGTACGCCGGCCTTTTCAGCGGCGACACCAGCTCCACAACCTGGCTGATGTCTGATTACACAAAGTTCCGAAGTCCCATCTTCGAGATCAGTGCCTCCATATTCACCAACAGCGTTGTGGCCGTTGGAGCTGAGTTTCTCGGCATTATGGAGGAAGGAATGAAGAGGATGCACGTGTGATGCAGTGACCGTGAGATTGTGACCAGAATAATTGCTCTCTCTGACACCCACCTGGATGATGAAAAGCTTGCTGATGCAGTCGTCGCGCTCGCCAAGAAAGCCGATATCATCATTCACTGTGGGGACTTCGTCTCGGCCCGGACATATGCGGCTCTCGCTGATCTCGGAAGGCTTGAGGCGGTGCACGGAAACTCCGATTGCCTTGAGCTGAAGAGGCTTCTGCCAGAGAGAAAGGTGATCGAGGTGGACGGCATCAGAATCGGTCTGGTGCACATGGCATCGCACGGGGCCGATCTGGTGGGGGCGGAGATGATGGCACGTGAAATGAATGTGCAGGTTCTGGTCTTCGGGCACATCCACCGACCGATAATCGAGAAGGGCAGGCTTCTGCTCGTCTGCCCAGGCAGCACAACGCTTCCCCGCATGTCGGCTCCGTCTGTGGCCGAGCTGGTGATCGAGGAGGAGAAGATCCGGGGCAATATCATTCCCGTGGGCAGCCCCAACTGCGATTATCTCAAGTTCGCAGGGAAGCTTGGCAAGGCTGAAGAAGGCCGCGAAAAAAGGTAGATGCCCTATTCTTTTATTTTCTGAACAAATATACTATTTGATCGACGGATATATCTCTCAATAGTGCGTGGGAATGGATGCAGGGAGCTGACAGACTCATGCAAGGACTCAAAGACAAGTTTCCCCATTTGCCGGAGGAGGTCTCCGGACTGAGAGAGCTGGCCTACAACCTCTGGTGGAGCTGGCATCCTGAGGGCCGCGGGCTCTTCAAGCTCCTCAACCGCCAGGGCTGGTATCTGAGCAACCACAACCCGGTAAAGATGCTCAACCGCATGGATCGTAGTTCTCTGGAAGAGGCCGCAGCCAATCCGCACTTCATGAGGCACTACCACTCGGTCATGGCTCGCTTCGAGAGCTACATGAATCCCAAGAGCGGCTGGTTCTGCGACCGGGCGGCTTTTCCGGAACGGTGCAGGGTCGCTTACTTCTCTGCTGAGTACGGGCTGCATCATGCTCTGCCCTTTTACGCTGGAGGCCTCGGCTTTTTGGCTGGAGATTTCCTCAAGGAGTGCAGCGATTTAGGGATACCAGTCGTTGCTGTGGGATTCATGTACCCTCAGGGCTACCTGCGCCAAATGGTGTCTCCCGACGGCTGGCAGGTGGGTGCCTGCGAGATGCTGGACCGGGAGAACGCGCCTATTCGAAAGATGGTGGACGCGAGAGGCGATCCAGTCACAGTCAAGGTGCCCATCATGGACCCGCCCATTTACCTGGAGGTATGGGAGGTGTTGGTCGGCAAGACCAGCCTTTACCTGATCGACACATCCAGCGAGGCCAATGAGCCCTGGAATCGGGTCATATCCGATCGACTTTACACAGGAGACATCGAGCAACGTCTGCGCCAGGAGATTGTGCTTGGAATCGGCGGAGTGCGAGTTTTGCGTCACCTGGGTCTGGACTACTCTGCAATTCATCTCAACGAGGGCCACCCCGCGTTTGCAGTGCTGGAGAGGATTCGAGAGAGTGTGGAAGCAGGCATGAGCTATCAGGATGCCTTCGAGCTTGTTCGAAGCTCTACAGTCTTCACCACGCATACTCCAGTTCCTGCAGGCCATGACGTCTTCACTTTTCAGCTCATGGACAAGTATTTCGGCACCTATTTGCCGACGCTTGACCTCTCAAGAGATGAACTATTCCGACTGGGGATGAGTCCGGCGAGACCTGACGGCTTCAACATGACTGCTTTTGCCCTGAGAAGCAGTGCTTTTAGGAATGCCGTTAGCGCCAAGCATGGAGAGATCAGCCGGAAGATGTGGCAGCAGCTGTGGCCTGAGTTTTCTGTTGATCGGGTCCCAATCGAGCACATCACCAACGGGGTTCATGTTCCCACCTGGATCGACAGGCGTCTGGGCGATGAGATCTTCAACCGTTATTTGGGCAGGACGTGGCTTGAGGAGCATGATTTGCCTGCCGTCTGGGAACCAATTGACGACATACCTGACAAGGTTATCTGGGAGCATCATCGAAGCATGAAGGAGATGCTTATCGCCAAGATCAGGGAGCGAGCACGGCTCAAATGGCGAAAAGCTGGGTCAGACCCCAACAACGTCATGGCCTCCGGAGTGCTGCTCGATCCGGCTGCACTCACCCTCGGGTTTGCCAGACGGTTTGCCTCCTACAAGCGGCCCACGCTGCTTTTGCAGGACATGGCACGGCTCGCAAGGATTGTGAGCGATCCATGGAGACCGGTGCAGATCATCTTTGCTGGGAAAGCTCATCAGGATGACCAGCAGTCCAAGCAGCTCTTGCAGCAGGTCTTCTCTGCTGCCAAGGACCAATCCTTTGGAGGCAGAATTGCTTTTGTTGAGGACTATGATGAGCTGCTGGCCCAGTACCTGGTTCACGGGGTAGATGTCTGGGTGAACAATCCCCAGCCGCCGATGGAAGCCAGCGGGACGAGCGGAATGAAGGCCACCTTGAACGGCGTGCCTCAGCTTTCCGTCCTGGACGGATGGTGGATCGAGGGCTACAACGGAAAGAACGGCTGGGCGATAGAGGGCGCAGACGGGCCGGACAGGGACGCAAAAGATGCGGCGGCGATTTATGATCTCCTTGAGAAGGATATTGTCCCGCTCTATTACGATGTGGATGAGGATGGCGTCTCGCATGGCTGGACGGCTGTGATGAAGGAGACCATCAGGATGACTGGGCCGAATTTCTCTGCTCGCAGGATGGCAAAAGAGTATGCAGAGAGGTTTTATCTTCCGGCTCTGGCTGCAGCCATGAGGGCAGGGCCCGGAACGGATCGGGGCGGCGGGAAGGTGGATCTGTTCGGGGGGATTTGAAGGAGCAGGGATTCTCTCACCCCCAAACTATTCGAAAATTAATATATATTATATAGATGAGAATGCCACAGTCCACCAAAGTTAAAGAAAGGGCCAGGTGCTATTTATGGGAGACAACGCACCTGCGCCTTGCGCAAAAGGTGGTGTCCATGATTCCACAGGAAGCGGAGACTATACTGTAAACCGTTCAACAGCGTAACGAAACGAGCATTCAGGCCGAAGTGGTCTATTCTATTTTTTTCATGCACCTCATCAACTGATCGGGCCAGGTCGCCCATGTACCGCCCGCAGTGGGGACACCTCATCTTTTCCATCTTTTGTTTCTCCTTTTTCCGGGCCAGAACCTCGGCAAATCCGGAGGCCAGAACTCCCGTCGGCAGGGCGAAGAGACCTATTCCCAAAATGACCACGACCGAGCCGATGAGCCTGCCCCAGGTGGTCTCTGGATAGACGTCTCCATAGCCGACCGTAGCTAAAGTCACAATGCCCCACCACATGGCAGCGGGAATGGAGGAAAAAGCATCCGGCTGGGCTTCATGCTCAGCATCATAGACAAGGCTCGATGAGACTATGAGCAGAATCATGATTGCAAAGAACATGAGGATAAGCTCCTCTCTCTTCAGCCTCAGCACATCGATGAAAGTCTGCAGCGACTCAGAGTAGCGGGCCAGCTTGAGTATCCGGAAGAGCCGGAAGAGACGCATGGCTCTCATGAACCTCAAATCCGCAGAGACAAAGGGCAGATAGAAGGGCAAAACCGCCATGAGATCGACGATGGCCATGGGCGTTACCATAAACCGGAGCCTGCCGCGCACAGGATCTTTGAACCTGAAATCCTCTGTGCAGGACCAAACGCGCAGGATGTACTCCACAGTGAAGACGGCCACTGAGAATACATCAAAAGCATAAAAAACGTGGGCGTAAGGCGTGTAGATCGATTTAACAGTCTCGAAAACCACGGCTACTACGTTTAGCATTATCAGGCCCATGATGAAGGGGTCGAAGTACTTGCTGTCCTCATCTCCAGGCTCCAGGATGCCGAAGACGCGCGCCTTTAAGCTTTGACTCATTGCCAAAGGCTATCGATTACCGTTGCCAATATAAATTCTTTCCAGTTGCATTCCATGCGATTCACGGTCCGCCTTCTTCGCCCTCTTCCAGCCCGGCCTCCTCAGCCCTCCGCTTCTCCAGAACTTCCACGAAACCGGAGGTGAGAATCGAGGTAGGCAACGCAAATGTAGCCACGCCTAAAATTATGATCAGCCCGCCCACAAGCTTTCCAAGCGGGGTGATGGGATAGAAGTTATCGCCCACTGTGGTCATTGTCAGAACCGCCCACCACATGGTAGCCGGAATGTCAGGAAAGCGCTCTGGCTGAGCATCATGCTCCAGGAAATAAATCACAGCCGAGGATAGCACCATGAAGAAAATGATTGCCGAGAAGCTCATGGCCAGCTCGCGTTTCTGGGCACGTATCACATCCATTATGGTCTGCAAGGACTCCGAGTAACGACTCGCCTTGAGAAGACGGAATGTCCAGAGCACGCGCAGGCTTCGCAGCAGCCGGTGATCCGTGGGAAAGGCCAGTACGACGTAGGTAGGCAGTATCACCAGAAGATCTATCAGGGCCAATGGCGTTAGTGCAAAACGAATCCGTCCCAATATGGGGCGAATATATTTCGGGTCCACATCACAAGACCAGATGCGCAAGAGGTATTCGATGGTGAATATTACTACAGATATGTCCGCAAAGTACTGAAACAGAACTTGATAGGCGGAATAAATGCCCTCCACGGTTTCAAGCACAACTGCAAAGACGTTGAGGACCACCAGCATCAGCATAAAGAGGTTCACTGCTTCAGCTGTTTTGTCTTCGGCGTTTGTCGTCTCCAGGATCTCATAAATTTGCAGCTTGAAGCTCTTGGCCATTCAACCTCGATCAGATCTGGTTTTGATTATGTCAATTAGGATGTCTACTTTAATATATGCGAACCTGCCCTATTTTTAATATGCGAGCCGCCTGCCTTCAGCTCTTCGTCAAGCCCTGCCAGCCTGATGACAACCTCCGCCGGGCGCTGGCGTTGGCGCGGGCCGCCTTAGCCGAAGGCGCACAAATCCTGGTGTTTCCTGAGCTGTTTCTAACAGGTTTCTGCTACGAGCCTGCCCCCCAATCGGCGGCCCATGACCTGCCGCCCTATCCCAGGCTTGACCCGCTGCGGGCAATGGCCGAAGAGCACAACTGCCTCTTCGTCGGCTCCGTCCGCACCCGCCGCGAGAACCTGGGCTTCTGCCTGGATCGTTCTAGCCTGGAGCTGCGAGCTAAGATCCACCCTTTCAAAGAAGAGAGGAAGCACTTCGACGGAGGGAACTATATCACCCCCGCGAACACGTTATGGGGCAGAGTGGGCACTATGATCTGCTACGACCTGCGTTTTCCAGAGGTCGCGCGCATTCTCGCCCTGCAGGGGGCTGATATCCTGGCAACAGTCGCCCAGTTCCCGGCGCTGCGGCTCGATCAATGGCGCACTCTCGTCTGCGCGCGGGCCATAGAGAACCAGATGCCCCACCTGGCCTGCAACTGGGCTAACGGTGGAGGCTCTCTGATCGTCTCCGCTCGCGGCCGGGTGCAGGCGGAGGCCGGGGCCGAGGAGACGGCGATCATTGCAGATATCGACATCTCCGACCGGGACCTTTTCAGAAGAGAGATCCCCTGTTTTGCCGATCGCCGGCCTGAGATCTATAGGATGTGTGGGCTTGAACGCTCTAACCTTTAACCTCCTGGTCTCCAAGTTTCGAAGCTACTACATCGAGTCCTCATTGGAGGCTCCGCCAGAGATCGCCAGCCGCGAGTGGGGCTTTCTGTTCTTCGATGACTCAGGCATGCGCCGGCACAAGTCCTTCTACTCAAGAGGCGAGCTTGTCGATTATGTGAGAAGCATGGTCCCCCGTCACGTCTACCACTCTGCGGCCTACTATCAGCGGCCTGGAGCGCCAACCATGAAGGAGAAGCTCTGGCAGGGCTCAGACCTAATCTTCGACCTTGACGCCGACCACCTGAGAAACGCCCCCAAGAGCTACGGCCAGATGCTCTTAATGGTCAAGAAGGAGACGAAAAAGCTGCTCGAATTTCTTACCTCCGACTTCGGCATCTCACCAACCAAGATGAACGTGGTATTCTCTGGTGGCCGGGGCTATCACATCCATGTTCGCGACCCGCGTGTCTTTCTCTTCGGAAGCGACGAGCGCCGAGAAATAGTGGATTACCTGGCCGGCAGAGGCCTTGACATGGACAGGTTCATCCACATGGCCCCCATGGAGGGCGACTGGGGAAGCGGCAGAGCGTTTCGGCTGCGCGCCCCACCGGCAGGAGCACCGGGCTGGGGGGGCAGGATCAATCGCACTCTTCTCACATTCGTCAGAGATGTCCGCCAGATGAAAGAAGAGGATGCGGTCGCGCTTCTATCCAAGAGAAAAGGCATCGGTCCAAAGAAAGCAACCAGCTTTTACCGAAACCTACAGGACGAAAACGTCCTCTCAAAGATCACCGAAGGAGACCTCGACCTCTTTTCAGGCAGCGCATCCATCTGGAAGCTGCTTCTCGTGGAGTTCCTGGACGAAGAAGGAGTAAAGGTGGGCTTCAACCTAGACCTGGAGCGCGGCGAGACTGACGAGCCTGTGACCGCAGACGTGCGAAGGCTGATTCGCTGTCCAGGAAGCCTTCACGGCGGCTCGGGTCTGCGCGTGACCACGCTATCCCAAAGTGCTCTGGAGGACTTTGATCCCCTCAATGATGCTGTGGTCTTTGGCGACGAGCCCATGCCGGTGCAGATCTTAAAGCCCTTCAAGACCGAGATGAGAGGCGAGAGCTATAATCTGGCGGAAGGACCGACGGAGCTACCATCCTGCGTTGCCATCTTTCTCATGGCGCGGGGAGTGGCTGAGGCGCGCGCCAGAAGGTAGACTACGCTATGGACTGCTAAATCTATATATTATTTGAACTCAGATAACAGGCCCGCGCAAGAAGAAAGAAAGGTGAAAAGGGAATTGGATCTGGCCAATGCACTTCGAGAAGAACGCAAATCCGCAGAGCTTCAGCATCTGGATAAAGACTTTTACCAGCAGGTCGGCGTCTACCTGGCGAGCCTGGGGCAGGAGCTTTCACAAGTAGAAGACCCGTTTAGCGTAGAGGCCCAGATTCTACAGGACACTTTGAAAAGCGAGAAGAACAGCGTCAACAAGCTCATGGACCAGAGGGTGAAGAAGATCGTCCGTCGGGCGCTTCGAAGTGCCCGCTCCGCCTCCCGCGAGGAGAGCCTCCAGGGAATGACCGAAGAGGAAGAAGAGATCTACCGGCAGATGCTCTCTGCCATAGCCACCGGTCGCGGGGCCATCCTGGCTCATGTGGCTCGCACCGAAAGGCCTTTAACGGGCAAAAAAGATATATCTCGGGAATACGAGGTTGTGCGGCTACTGGATAGTGTTCCTCTATTCGTGGGAGTTGACGGGAGAAATTATCTTCTCAGCAAGGATGATGTGGCTGTGCTCCCAGCGGTTCACGCCAGAAATCTGCGCAACAAAAATCTAGCGTCTGAAGTGAAGTTTAAGAGATGATATGAAGTGAAGATGCCGAAAAAGCTTAACGCTTACTGTCCGTTCTGCAAAAAACACACCCCTCAAACGGTGGAGAGGGTGAGAAAAGGCCGTGCCTCCTCTTTGACCCATATCTCAAGGCAGAAGCTGCGGGCCAATGGAACAGGAAATCAGGGCAAGTTCTCGAAGGTTCCCGGCGGAGATAAGCCCGTCAAGAGACTGAACCTGCGCTACCGCTGCAACACCTGCAAGAAGGCCCACAACCGCCCAGGATTCCGGGCAGGCAAATTCGATCTGGTGGAGGGATAAATCTGCCATCCAAGTTCGTCAAGGTAAAGTGCAATGACTGCGAGAATGAGCAGGTCATATTCGCCAATGCCTCCACGGTAGTGAAATGCCTGGTTTGCGGGCGCACATTAGCTGAGCCCACCGGGGGCAAAGCCGAGATCAAGACCACTGTAGTAGAAGTATTAGAGTGATCAGTAATGCAACGTGAGGGCTGGCCAGAGCCCGGATCTCTAGTCGTCTGCACCGTGACTCAGGTCGTGGACTTCGGAGCCTTCGTCTCTTTGGACGAGTATTCCGGCAAGCAGGGCCTGATTCATATCTCGGAGGTAGCTAGCGGGTGGATCAAGTACATTCGCGACCACGTGCGAGAAGGTCAGAAGATCGTCTGCAAGGTATTGAATGTAGACACGTCCAGGCATCACATCGATCTATCTCTCAAAGATGTCAACGAGCATCAGCGCCGAGAGAAGATCCAGGAGTGGAAGGCGGACCAGAAGGCCTGGAAATGGCTGGAGATGGCTTACAAGGATAAGCCCGACGATGTCAAGCGCGTCGCCGATGCTCTGGTGGCGGCTTATGACAGCCTCTATCTAGCTATGGAGGAGGCGGCCATTAGCGGCGCTGAAGCCCTAGCGGGTGCAAAACTCTCCGAAGATGACATGAAGATTCTGGAGAGCCTCTCCAAAGATAACGTCAAATTGCCGTCTGTAGACATCAGCGGCTATGTGGATATTACATCTCCCGCACCCGATGGTGTGGAGGTAATCAAGAAGGCTCTCAAGCAGGCCAAGCGCATCAAAGATAAGAGCGCTAACCTTACCATTACATATGTAGGAGCGCCGCGCTATCGGATCCACGTAGTCGCGCCGGACTACAAGAATGCCGAGTCTGTTCTCAAGAAGGCCGCTACGTCTGTGGTGAAGTACATCGAACAGCACGGCGGAGAAGGCACCTTCCTTCGAGAGGCATGAGATCGAAGATCCTGAGGTGTACGGCCTGCGGTCGATACACCCTAAAGGACATCTGCCCTGCCTGTGGGGGCCAGACTGCTATTACTAAGCCCGCCAGATTCTCTCCTGACGATCCATATGGCAAGTACAGGAGAGCTCTTGGCCAGGAGGCAAAATGAAGGAGACCCTCGTCACCCGTATCAAAGAAGTAACCCTGAAGGACCCCATTCTAGTGGAGGGGCTGCCGGGCGTGGGCCATGTGGGAAAGCTGGTGGCCGATCACATGGTAGAAGAGCTCGATGCCGAGAAGATCATAGAGATCTACTCGCCTCACTTTCCGCCTCAAGTCATGGTAGAGGAGGACGGCACCATCAGACAGGTCAGAAACGAGATCTATGCCTACCATGGCAAGGAAGGTGAGCCAGATCTGCTTATCATCGTCGGCGACTATCAGAGCGCCACAAATGAGGGGCACTACGAGCTGTGCGGCATATTCCTGGATCTGGCCGAGAGCTACCATGTCAAGAGGATCTACGCTTTAGGTGGCTACGGGACAGGCCAGTTCGTGGACAAGCCGACCGTAATGGGGGCAGCCACGAGCATCGAACTCGTCTCAGAGATGAAGGAGAAGGGAGTCGTCTTTCATGAGAACGAGCCTGGCGGAGGCATCATTGGCGTATCCGGGCTGCTCCTCGGCCTTGGAGCTTTGAGGGGCATGGATGCGGTATGCCTGATGGGAGTCACCTCCGGCTATCTGGTCGATCCCAAGGCGGCCACCGAGGTTTTACGCATTCTCTGCCGAATTCTCGGAATCGAGGTCGATGTTCATGCTCTGGAGGAGAGGGCCACAGAGATGGAGAAGATCATAGGCAAGCTGCAGGAGATGGAACGGGCTCAGGCCCCTTATGAGGCGGGCGGGGATGAAGATCTCAGATACATTGGATGAAGCATCATTGGACGATGCGTCAGACAAACTTCTTGTGTATGCTCACGAGCTCATATCATTAGCTATACAGGAGGGTGCTGAAGAGGCCGAGGTCTATGGCATGAGCGGTCGCTCTGTGCACATCGACCTGCGTAAAGATGCTATCGAGCTGGCCAGCCAGAGCTCTCATCGGGGCTTAGGGCTGAGGGCTGTCGTGGCTGGAGCTGTGGGATTCTCCAGTACCAGCAACATGTCGCTTTTGCGCTCCGTGGCCAAGAGCGCAGTCTTGTCCGCTCGGACCCGCGGACCGGACCAATCATGGCGATCCCTTCCCAGGCCTGAGAAGGTGCTGCATCCTGAAGGCATCTTCGATTCGCATCTTGCAGAGATCGGCCCGGAGGAGTGCCTTGACTTGTCAAAGAGCATGCTCTCCGGCTGCCAAGAGGTCAAAGGAGCTGAGCCGGTCTCAGGTGGTGTTGCCACTGCCTGTGGCAGCAGCTTTGTCGTAAACACAGAAGGAGTGGAGTTGCAGGAGACGGTAACGCTCATGCATGCCTCTCTGGAGACCATTGCCAGAGCTGCAGATGTTGCCACAGGAAGCGAGTTTTTCATCTCTCGAAGCTTTCAGCCTTCCCTGGAGGAATTAGGAAAGGCTGCGGCTCTTATGGCCCGCGACTCTTTGGGCGGCGTGAAGGCCGAGAGCGGTAGCTTTGATGTGCTGCTCGGGCCACAGGCCGTGGCAGAGCTGCTGGAGTACACGCTTCTTCCTGCCTTATCTGCGGACAACGTGCAGAAGGGCAGGTCCACGCTCTCCAAAAGGCTCGGAGAGAAGATCGCAGGAGAGAAGCTGATCATAGTCGATGATGGGCTTCTTGCTGGCGGCATTGACGCATCCTCATTTGATGGAGAGGGCGTGCCGTCACAGATGACAGTGCTGATAGACCAGGGCACGCTGAAGGGCTATCTTTACGACAGCTACACTGCTGGAAAGGAGGGCAAGCGATCCACAGGCAACGCTGTGCGGTCCGGGTACACCGACGTGCCCCGCGTGGGGATCAGAAATCTGATTGTAGGATCTCCTGATGCCAGAAACCTCCTGGAGGAGACAAAGGGCTATCTGGTGACAGGACTGATCGGCGCTCATACTGCCAATGCCATTTCCGGAGACTTCTCGGTTGAAGCGCGAAATGCCTTTTTCGTCGCTCCAGGAGAAGCCGCGCGTCCAGTTCGCTCTCTGATGCTGGCGGGAAATGCCTTCGAGCTCCTGAAGGAGATCGAGGTTGGCAAAGACGTGCGGGCCGTGGGCTCAATCGTCACGCCCACTGTTAAAGTCAAAATGACGGTAGTTGGAAGCTAAAGGTTATTGGTGATTTTCGATGATTATTGGAGGGCCCGCCTCCCAGCTTCTCGCAGGCCGGGTGGCTACAACCTTAAATGAGACTCTTGCTCTTTGCGATTACAAGACATTTCCAGACGGCGAATCATATTCTCAGATTGTGACCGAGCTTGATGACGAGATAGTAATAATCCAGTCTACACCTACCGATCATGACCTGGTGTATCTTCTGCAGCTCCTGGACATATGCCAGGGTCGGCATGTATCTCTGGTCATGCCCTACTTCGGCTACGCTCGGCAGGATAAGATCTTCAAGCCTGGCGAGCCGATGACCGCCAGGGCGGTGGCCACAGCTCTAAATCCGTTCCTGAAGGACGGCAGTGTCCATCTGGTCAATATCCACGCCCCATCAATCATGGCCCACTTCCAGTGCCCGATAGACAATCTGGATGCTACAGCACTATTGGCCGAGCGGATTGGAAGCCTTGGGCTACAAGATACCGTGGTCATCTCTCCGGACAAAGGAGCCATGAACATGGCCCGGACGGCAGCAGCGCGTCTCGGATGCGACTGCGACTTTTTGCAGAAGACCCGGCACTCAGGAACGGAGGTCTCAATGGCTCCACAAGAGGTGGCAGTCAAGAGTCGGGATGTGGTCATCTTCGACGACATGATCGCCACCGGCGGGACTATGGCCACAGCAATCGCAATGCTTCGCCAGCAGGGCGCGCGTCGCGTCTTTTTGGCGGCGGTGCACCCGGTCTTGACAGGATCTGCCATACTCAAGCTCTATCGTTCCGGTGTGGAGGCGATACTGGCTACAGATACCCTGGACAAGGGTGTGAGCACGGTGTCCGTCGCGCCACTGATTGCGAAGGCGCTGAGGGCGTAGAAAGGACACCCATCCCTGTGATGAGTATGTTCCTGGAAGCATTGTAGTCTCGATTGCGTGACTGCCTCCCATGCCCCTGAAAAGGGTCCAGGGCTTCCTGCTTCATCGAGCACCTTCGGGTTCTCCACAGGCTTGAATTCGACGCAGTCCGCGCCTACTACGTTGTTGCCCAATTCAAGTTCGACTTTGCGGGGTACATGGCACAGGCAACTGACTTGTATTCCCGACCAAGCGAGTCTGAAGGTTAACGGTTAAGCAGAAATAGGCATGAAATTAGATATAGTTGATCTACGCGGAACGAAAGTTTTAAGTTCTTGGTTAGTCGCTCTGTGCGTACTCTGTGAACTTTGTGGCGGACGCGCCGTTAGCCACTGGTTATAGCCAAATAATTACGGACTGCCACCACAGAGTGAAAGTAATCTGGGCTGGGCACGATTCATCCCGCCTTTGAAACGGCAGGGATTCTCTGCCCCTGCGCCCGACAATCCAAAACATGTAGGCGATGAGGGCTGGCGCGTGAGACCCTTCTGCTTTTGCACCAATTTTTATCAGCAATTCTATGGAGTCACACTAAGGCTTCTGGATAGCTCCTTGAGCTTCTCTATGCTCTCAAGAGTCTTGGCCGATTCCCGGCGCTTCTCATCCTCGAAGTGCTTTATGATCTCATCTAAAGATATTGTGAGCCTGTAAACCTTCATGGGCCGACCTTTTCCGTCTTTTTTTATCTCTCGCTCCTCAACCCAGTTGTTGTTCCTCAGAGTGCGCATTGCAATGCTTACCTCAGGCTGTCGGAGGTTCGAGCCGATCTCTATCTCTCGAGAGGTGGCCTCCTCTACATTGGCCAGATAGGTGATCATGCTGGCAACATTTCTGGGGATGTTGAGCTCTCTTAAGACCTCTACAAACTCTCTATCGGCGTCATCCAGAACTTTTACAGAGAATTGTCTCATAATTACCTCATTCTATTTTAGATATAAGTAATAACCTATGATATAAATAGTTTTTTTCTGAATCAAGCATTATTGTTAGGCTTAAGATTCATAGGCAAATATGCAACTGCGCAAAGATATTGCATCAAATCTGAAATAATATATGAAATGATTCATAGATTATTAAATATGCTAATTATCTAGCCGATGCGATGAGGGTATGAATTGCATTAATTCATAAATTATGAAATATGTAAAAATATCAAAAACATTGTAATTAAAATAGTATAGTTTTGGACACAGACCGACGTCGTCCCTAATTCGGATTATCATTATTATGCATGAGGTCCGTATTGGAAGAGCGGTGCGATTCGGCTCCAAAAATAGCAATGAGAAGATAGATATATCATTGTTTCACTTCCGTCCCTCATGGAGTTGAAGCTTGATCCCTGGGGTGCAGTTCACGTAGATGATTATAATAAGCTCTTTTCGGAGTTTGGCATATCGAGCTTTGAGCAAATCTTGCCCCAGCTTCAAAACCCGCACCCATACATGAGGAGAAAGATCATCTTCGGCCACAGGAACTACGACTCAGTCCTTGCCGCCATGAAAAGGCACGAGCCCTTTGGCGTGATGAGCGGCTTTATGCCCTCCGGGCGGGCCCACTTCGGCCACATGATGGTCATGAATGAGATCATCTGGCATCAGCAACATGGGGCAGATGCCTATGCTGCCATCGCTAATATGGAGGCTCATGCTGTTAGAGGCATAAGCTGGGAGAAGTGCAGAAGCCTCGGCATCAACGAGTACCTCTTGAGCCTCATCGCCCTCGGATTCGAGCCGAAGGAGAACAGCCACATCTACTTCCAGTCTGAGAACTACAAGATGAGAAACCTGGCATTTGAACTGGGCCGGGAGGCCAACTTCTCCGAGGTCAGCGCCATCTATGGTTTCTCAGGGGAGACGCACATCTCCCACATGGAGAGCGTCATGGCCCAGAGCGCAGACATCCTTCACCCCCAGTTAAAGGAATTCGGCGGCCCCAAGCCCGTTGTTATTCCGGTAGGTGCCGACCAGGATCCTCACATCAAGCTCACTCGCGACCTGGCCTACCGCATGAGAAAATTCCTGGTGGAGCTGCGCGGGGACTACATCAGCATCCGGGGCAAAGCTGCGAGCCAGGAGATGATGCAGGCTGCAGAGTCTGCTCTGTTGGAGGCCGAAATTGGCAAGGTGAAGCGTTATGAGGAGCATATCGATGTCACAGAGATTCTGGATCAGGATCGCCTGACTACAGGAGCGCTCCTGGAGGCTGTCGACCGGCTGATAATAGACCTGGAAATAAAGCAAGGCCAATATGGCTTCATCCCTCCGGCATCCCTCTACCATCGCTTCATGACTGGCTTGACAGGCGGCAAGATGTCCTCGTCCAAGCCAGAGAGCCACATCGCCCTTACCGAGGAGCCCAAAGAAGCAGGCAAGAAGATCATGCGGGCGATCACCGGAGGCCGTCAGAGCCTGTCCGAGCAGAAGAAGATGGGCGGCGAGCCTGAGAAGTGCTCCATCTACGAGTTTCTGGTCTTCCACCTCTCAGATGACGACAAAGAGCTCGTGGAGCTTGACGCAGAATGCCGAAGCGGCAGGCGCATGTGCGGAACGTGCAAGAAGGATGTGGCTGAGAGGATCGAGAGATTCCTTCGCGAGCATCAGCAGGCCCGCGAGGCTGCACGGGAGAGGCTTCCGGAGTTCGGAATAAAAATCTGAGTCGCGGGTCTCGCACTAGTCGCGACCTGATTCTCCCTTTCTCTTTTCCACAACCCGGATCTCCTCAATCACGGTCTCTGGATAATTGCCGGTCCCGTCCTTCTCCAGGTACTTGACCATATCCCAGACGTTGAGAAGAGCTGCTGAGACGCCAGTCAAGGCCTCCATCTCAACACCAGTCTTTCCTTCAGATGTGACTGTGACGGACGCCCGGACCCGATGCTCAGTGATCTCGAAGTTCACATCCAGGCCCGTGATAAGAATCGGATGGCACATGGGAATCAGTCTAGGTGTGTCCTTGACAGCCAGAATAGCAGCCAGCCGGGCGGTGGCGAGAACGTCACCCTTTTTGATCTTTCCAGTTTTTATGGCCTCGATTGTAGTTCCCTTCAACCGAATGGCCCCGCTGGCAGTAGCCTTTCTGAATACCGGCGGCTTATCTGTGATGTCCACCATTCCGGCGAGCTTTTCGCCACTTTCATCAGCCAAGCATCTCACACTCGAATCTTCATGGCCAGAGGTATCTTCTCGATCACGTCTGTTGCCACCATTCCGAAGTCCTTCTCAGGGTAGACCAGATCTCCTGCTCTCCCATTTACGTAGGCTGCAGCAGTCGCCGCCCTGATGGCAGAGCTGCGAGCGTAAAAGGCAGCTGTGACTCCTGCCAGGACATCGCCCGTCCCGCCCACGGTCATGCCCGGATTTCCTGTGGTGTTTGCCCGCACCACATCTCCGTCCGAGATCAGGTCGACCTTGCCCTTGAGAAGCACTACGAGCCCCCTCTCGCGGGCAAAGCTTCGGAGCGGCTCGACCCTCTTCCTGTAGTCCAGGTCTACGAGAGATATGCCGCTGATTCTCTTGAACTCCCCGGCATGAGGAGTGACTATGCCATTGAGAGGAAGATCGGGCTGCAGGGCATCGGCATCAATGACCGCCTTCTTGCATAGCGGCATGATCTCAGCCAGCGCCTCAGCGGTCTCCGGGTGACGGCCCAAGCCCATGCCCATAACAACCACATCGTGCCTGGCGATCTGCTTCTCCAATACCTCCAGATCCTCCATACAGAGATGATCTTTAGACAGCTCCTGGACTATCAGATTAGGCGAGTAGCAGGAGATGGTCCGCGCTGCAGTTTTTGGTGCCGCGACAGTGACTATGTCCGCCCCAGCTCGTAAGGCGGCCATGGCCGAGAGAGCCGGGGCTCCGGTGTACGGCCCTCCACCGATCACCAGTATCCTGCCTGAGTCTCCTTTGTGGCTCTCCAGGGCCCTTCTTCCCATGAGCCACAGGTCGCCTTCTCCCACGAAGAACTCTGCTTCCGGGGGGATGCCTATGTCTGCCACGACCACGTTCTCAGGCATATCTGGCTTTTTCCTGTGGAAGGTGACTGTAGCGTCAGCCCTCACCTCCTTGTTGGTTCTAAGACCACTTGGAACATCCACAGAGATCACAGTCTTTCCTGAGGCGTTGATAGCGTCAATGGCCATTGCCTCAATTCCTGAGACCTGGCCACGTATGCCTGTCCCGAAGATTGCGTCGACTATCAGGTCGCAGTCGCCAAGCATCAAGAGTGAGCAATCCCTGAGCTCTCGCAGGTCGTAGCCTAGCCGCTCAAGTATCTGCCAGTTCCTCTTTGCCTCCTCGGTGGCTATCTCTCTGGCCCTGCCAAGCAAGTAGACAGTCACATCAAATCCTACCAGATGTCGGGCTGCTACAAAGGCGTCCCCGCCGTTGTTGCCGCGTCCGGCGACTACGGCAATCTTGCGTCCTGTGGCCCTTGCACGAACTTCTCTCGCCAGAGCCGAGCCCGCATTTTCCATGAGCTGGAGCGGCAGAAGGCCAAAATATCGACAGTTAGCATCAAGAGCAGTCATCTCTTCTGCAGAAATGATCTTCATGAAAATAAGATAGCAGGTGATGACATAAGCCGTTTGCGGCAAGAAGTATTAATTATTATTCAAATTTTGGATGGGCTCATGGGCAAGGGGTAAATTCCTGTGGATTTCTCTCGGTAAAGCTCGCCATTACCTGGTTGAGCAGATCACGGACCTTGGGTACATCATCATTTTTCAGGTCGCGAGACATGAGGGGTAGCGCAAACATCACAGATGCATCAAGCTGCGTCAGATCTCTCGGATGGTATTTATGCAGTGCTATCTGGGCGCTCTTGCGAACGGCGGCAATGCTGCTTTGCATTGTCTTCATCTCGTCTTCGCCCACTTCCGGCAGATCATCATTGCCGTTCATCTCCCAGGCACTCACCACAGATGAGATCAATTTGGCCTTAAGATCCTCGCCAATGTTCACAGTCTTCAATAAATCCAGGATCAATCCCAGTTTAAGTGATCTAATCTCTCCAATTCTCGTCGCTAGACCCTTTCTCTGTAAAACTGCCTCATAATATCCTAAAAGGCCAAGCAGACTCTCGCCTTTACGAGAGTCCTCGCATCCAATAGCTTCAATCATCATAAATCCCTCCTATTGCCAAAAGAATTGCTGATTGGGCCGAAGGGCTATGTTTGACCTTGGACTTTTTGCCCTTTCCCATAAATAAGATTGCTTGCACCAGGTCTCATATTCGAATTCGTCGGATATATTTCTTCTCCATTTAAACTATATGTAGATATATTGTGCATATATTCTATATACTTAACAAGGGAACGTACGCTGACGGACAAACGATATAGAAATGTTACCCGTTGTCCTAGATTGGCCACATTGCAGCACAGTGCATCTTGGACTATAGACTATATAGTTTTAAATATTGAATTGTATGCACAGGCCAGTCTATATATTATTTTGGTTAGCTTTACATATCATCCCCACCACCCTCTCGCCGGTGAGTTCAATGAGTAAATTGCTTAGCGTTCTGATAATTGCCCTGATCTTGGGTGCAGCAGGCACCGCAATGGTCTCGGCCAAGGAGACGGTTCGCGTCTCCGGATCGACCACGGTCTTGCCTTTGGCGGAAGGCGGGGCGGAGGCATTCAATGCAGATCAATCTGAGTATCAGGTAATTGTTACCGGCGGCGGCACTGGTGTTGGCATCAAGAACATCGCTGAAGGCAACTCCGAGATAGGAATGGCCTCTCGTGAAGTTACCTCTGATGAGATCTCCCAGTTCGGCGATAAGTTCGAAGAGAACATGGTCGGCTACGATGGCATAGTGATTGCTGTGAGCAAGCAGATCAGTGAAGCCGGAGTAACTGCCCTCACCAAGGATCAGGTCAAGGAGATATACAATGGCGAGATCAATAATTGGAAGGACCTGGGCGGCCCGGATGAGCAGATTCTGGTAGTAGCGCGTGAACAGGGCTCAGGCACCAGAGATACCTTCAATGAGGATATCATGGGTGACAAGAAGGCTGAGACACCAGGCGTGAACACAGTTGCAGGAAGCAATGCCGAGATCAGGACCGCATTGACAGGAAGCGACAGCGCCATAGGCTATCTGGGATTCTCTTATGCCGAGGACGGTGCGGTGGGAGTGATCACTCTTGACGGCGTTACTCCAACCAGCGAGACCATCAAGGACGGAAG
>JAJRAX010000372.1 GCA_028679775.1 Methanothrix sp.
CCACAACGGGCGCGCCATAGATTTCACGCGCGGCGAGGCTATCCATTAACCGGTCCGCGCCCACTTCCGCGGGTTTCTTGTAGAGGACGGGCAGGTCCAATCCGGGGCCGATCCGGACGAACAGGGGAAGGGTCCCGAACACGGACTTCAAGGCCGACCTCACATAGGGATCGGCCGGGGGAACGACGGATGAGACGACCAAGCCCAGCACTTCCCCGTGACGGAAAAGCCTCTTCGCCCAACGAGTCGCGCCCGCCCGGGTCTTCAACCCATCCGTGGGTTCGGAGTCATGCCGGAGAACCTCGGTCCCCGACAACAACCCGGATACCGTCCGGGTATTCCCTATATCGATCGCCCAGATCAAGCCGCACCCCTTTGACGTCGGAGGGTCCACGCACGACGCGTTCCGTCGATTATAACCGACCGCGGGTCGCGGAGACGGGACGATGTCTCCTCGACGCCGGATCCACCAACCTCAGGTTCTCCACGTCCCCCGCCGTCACCGCCTCCGTGAAACCCCAGTCGGTACGGACAAGGAGCGCCCCCTGCGCGTCCACATCCAACGCCTGGCCGAAAAGGGTTCGATCCCCCTGTCGGATCCTCACTTGGCGGCCCAGGACCGTGGACCTCAAACGCCATTCTTTCAGGAGCCGCTCCCCCTTCCCCGCCGCGAGGAGGCCGTAGGCCTCTCGGAAACGCCTGAGGAGGGTCAGGAAGAACGCCGCTCGCGAAACCGGACGCCCGAGATGTTCCCGGAGACTGATGGCCTTCTCGCGCAATTCGGGCGGGAAATCCTTCGGTTCGACGTTGAGGTTGATCCCCACACCCACGACGGCGTAATGGAGGCGGTCCGGGTCGGCCTGTCCCTCGGTCAGGATGCCGCAAACCTTCCGCCCATCGAGTTCCACGTCATTGGGCCATTTGATGCCGGGATTCGCGCGTCCCTCCTCCAACGCTTCCGCCACCGCGACCGCCGAGGCGAGGGTCAACAACGACATCCTTCGCGGAGGGAGCTGGGGGCGCAGGAGGAGCGAAAAACACAGCATCTTGCCTTTGGGGCTGGCCCAAGACCGACCCAGGCGGCCGCGTCCTTTGCGCTGGTTCTCCGCGACGACGACCGCCCCCTCGGGCGCGCCGTTCCGGGCGAGGGCGTGGCACAAGTCGTTGGTGGAAGTCACGGAGTCGTAGGCGTGGAAAGGATGTCCCCAGGGTTCCTCCGGGCCGGACGAGAAAACGAACTCGCTCCGGAGGGCGTCCGGGACCTCAAGGAGACGATGGCCCGCGGAGGCCTGTTCCTCCAGGACGCAACCGAGGGAGCGCAACCGGCGAAGGCCCTTCTCGACCGAACGGCGGGGACGCTTGAGGACCCGAACCAGGTCGGAGGTGGAAACGAACGCGTCCCCGCAACCCCTCAGGACCCTGAGCAATCGGGTGGCTTCCGGGTCCTCCCGGTAGGGGCGGTTGGGTTTCAAGCCTTGCCCTTCGCGGACCCCACGAGTTCCAAGGAGAAATCCACCGGCATGGCCGAATGGGTCAAAGCGCCGACGGAGATCCGATCCACGCCGGTTGCCGCGTAAGAGCGAACGTTGTGGAGCGTGATGCCGCCCGAGGCCTCCGTGAGAACCTTCGTCCCCACCGTCAAGCGGAGCAACCGCGCGAGTCCCCGCGGACTCTGGTTGTCGAACAATAACGCGTCCGCCCCGGCCTTCAAGGCCTCGCGGGTCTCCGTCTCGGTTTCGACCTCGGCTTCCACGAACGCCTTGGGTCCCCACTTCTTCCTGGCGGCCCGGACCGCGGCATAGACACCGTCCACGGCGCGGTGGTTATCCTTGACCAACACGTGGCTGGAGAGGTTCAATCGATGGTTGCGGCCTCCCCCTCAACGGACGGCGTAGCGTTCCAAGTACC
>JAJRAX010000320.1 GCA_028679775.1 Methanothrix sp.
CCCAAAAGGTCAAACGCGAACGGAAATATTATCGTTTATTATCCTTCTGTAGCGAGCTATGAAGTTGATCGACGGACGAAAGGTTAATAGATATCGATTAGCTTACTACATTATTAGTATGTAAGTAAGTAAGCATGTAAGTATCTTATTGACATTTTGCGGTTTTCAGTAAGATCTATCTATAGATGCGCACCGTACCAAGAGGAACGCATGGCATGTCTTACTTTTCCCTTCGAATGAGTAAATTAATATAGTTGCCATTAAGGTATAAAGTAATGTGTCGTAGCATTTCGATCTTGTTGTATTGCATAGCATAATATAAGTATCTTATGAAATTGTGGTCAAAATGATGGTTTGATATGGGAAATGATATAAACCTTGAGTGTGTCATGTTGAACTGCCGTGTTTGAAACAAAACATAACTAGAGAACCGATTATGAAAATCAAAAGATTTGGAGCGTGTTTGAACACACCGGTATCGCCCCTGCTCCGCGAGAAAATCGAGCAGACTGCACAGTCTCAGGGACTTTCTATGGCCGAACTTGTGAGAGATTTACTTCAAGAAGGTCTTAAGGCAAAAGGATTCTAATGTTAAGATATAATTGTGTAGAGCCTCAGGCAGTGTGTCCAGCACTTCCCGAGGCTGCTGTCAGCAACCCGTTCTCCTCCTTTGAAGACAGGTGTTATCGTGAACGTGGTATTCTTTGAATTTAAGCATATCCGATCGAAGCGGAGGCGGTCTTAATGGCCGCCAACTTCGACCGCTCCGACATCCTGCGAACTGCGCAACTCTTCCATGAGTCGGGCGGTGTTTGGGAGCTGAGGATACCAAAGGCAGGTCGCTCTAAGACCATCAGCGGCTATTTCGACAAGCCCGCCGCTTTTGCGGATGCAGTTGTTGGCCTGGCGGATGAAGGTTTTGCAGGGTATTATTTCACTATCAACCCCGTAAAGCCCGATCTCTTCGCGAGGAGTGCCAATAAATATGAGAAATGGGCCGAAAATACAACTTCAGATGGTGATATTCTTAAGCGGCGATGGCTACCTATCGATCTCGATCCTATCCGCCCTGCTGGCATATCCTCATCCGATGAAGAGCACGCTGCTGCCCTGCAGATGGCTGGTGAGATAAGGCGGTGGCTGATAGAGGACCTAGGATGGCCAGCAAATGCCTTTATTCAAGCGGATAGCGGCAATGGTGGGCACCTATCCGCGAAGATTGACCTGTCCAACGATGACGGTGCTAAGGACCTTATCAAGCGATGCCTAGCGGCGCTGGATTTACGTTTTTCCCATGAAACGGTAAAGGTAGACACCACCACCTACAATGCGGCCAGGATCTGGAAGATATACGGTACCATGGCCCGCAAAGGCAGCGACATGCCGGATAGACCGCACCGGCTGGCCAGGCTCCTGGAAGTGCCTGATGATCTGCAAATGATCACCAGGGAGAAATTAGAGGCATTGGCCGCAATGCTGTCGAGGTCCGAACCCACCAAGAGCAGCAATACTTTCGACCCCGCCAAGTATGCCAAGGGTCACGGCGCTAATGTTCTTAGGATCGAGCCATGGACCGATAGAGAGGGCGGCGCGTGGGAACTGGCAATCTTGGCGGAATGCCCTTTTGACTCATCCCATAATCGAGGTGAGGCTAGGATAGGCGTAAGATCAGATGGTATGAGGACATTTCGATGTTTTCATGACTCTTGCAAAGGCAGGGATTGGCACGCATTAAGAGATCTGTGGGAGCCCGAGCGCCGTAAGGCGAAGGCAGAGGAGCCGCAAGGCCCGACGCTAGAGGATGCACTTCTTTTCATAGCAGGCAGATGCGACGGTGCAGCCAGTACCGATGGCCAGGGCTTCAATAAGCTGGATGCAACCTTCGGAAAGGCGATGGCCGAAAAAGTGCGAGCCGGTAAGAGGCTGTCCAAGCAGGAATACAAAGACATTCATAGGATGCTGAAGACCTACAATGTCAAGCAGCTTATACCGGCTGGCATGGACGTTAGGCTGATCCCCAAAGAGCTGCCAGAAAATGAGGACGCCACTCAGGGAGAAGAAGCACAATCAGAAATTGAGGCGATACCTGAGGACCTGCAGAAAGCGGCCATGAGTATTGCAAAGCGCGGCAAACCTCTAAAGTACATGCTGAATACCTTTAACACGACCCATAAGGGTGATAAGCTACATGCTGAGTCCCAATTTATCGGCTTCGGCTTGCAATCTGCCTATAACACAAAAGGCGTCTTCGATACATGGGACGGCCCAAGCGGGAAAGGCAAATCGGATGGTGCGAAAGCGTGCATTAGACAGCTTCCAGCGGAATACACCATCATTTCAAGCGTTACCGCAAAAAGTCTCTATCGCAGAGCAAAGGATAACGGCATTCTGCCTGGATCGGTTCTCTTCTTGGATGACAAGAACATCGAGGCTGGATCAGATCTTGAAGAGACCTTAAAGAGGATTCAGACCTTTTTCCAAGAAGGTGCAGAGCATGAAACAATAGACGGGAAGGGCGGATATCTCAAAACCAAGCTTCCGCCAAGGCTCTTAGTGGTTCGTACTTATGTTGATTCATCGGACTCGGACGAACAGCTCAAGAATCGGTCTCTAGATCTCGGAGTTGATTCATCCAAAGAGACTGATAAAGAAGTTTGCGATCTGGTCTTGAAGTTGGGGGAAGAAGGGCAAACTACGGATATCGTCACAAGGCGAACTCTGATCTGCAGAGCGCTCTGGCGAGATATCAAAAGCCATGTCTATAGAGTGAAAATGCCAGCACTGAGTCAGCTTGTGGAGTTTTCAGATGTGAGCAATAGGCGCAACCCGTCCCTATTCCTGGACATGATCGTTGGCCTGGCGTGTATTCACCATAGGCAAAGGCGTACTGAAGACGGGCCAAACGGTGAAAAGATACTGTATGCCTCTTATGAGGACTACAAAGAAGCTGCCAGGCTCTTCAACAGCCAGGGTGACTATCTGGGTACACGGCTAGACAAGGCAGAACGCGAAGCAGTGCAGTACATCAAAGAGCAGGGAATTGAAGGAGCTACCATCAGCGGCATATTTTCCTATCTATCATCCAAGTTTCCTAATGATGGCTGGAATAAGCAAAAGGTCAGGCGGCTTATGGATGGCCGGCCTGAACGTGAGAACAAGGGGTTGGCCGATAAAGTATCTGGCATAGATACAAGGTGGCAAACCAATAAAACCAATAATGAGGGCAGCAAAAGCAAGGTTTATGCGATCACCGGCGATCTAGCCTTGGGCGTCCAGGTCACAGTACACGACCCAAGAACTAAAATCATTAGCAGTGAACTCTTATCCCTACTTTCCCACCGTTTTCCCAAGATGGGAAAAGAGGTAAACGATAGCAATATCCCTACTATACCTACCTCTTATCCCAAATATCCCATAAAAGAGAATGGGGATAAAATAGATGAGCACCCCTCTCAAGAAGGCCTGGGCGAAGAAATAGAAAAATCTAGCCTTCATTTTGGGAAATCTGGGAAAACAGGTACATCAAATGAGTCTTTAGATAGCGAAAAAGCCCATTTCCCAAGTGGGAAATCCGTGGGAAATGATGGGAAAGCCGGTCTAGATCCACATCCTTGCAAAAACGCTTTCACCTTAAAGGCCGAAGTTTCGCAGTGTGACGGCCAAAAACTGAACCTTCCAAAACGACCCGGTACGAAAAAGATTCTTTCCTACTCTGAGATGGCCGGATTCGTTCCTCATGACACCTCTTCACCGGAAGCTGAGACGATCTGTAGGGCGGCCCGGGGCCAGCTCATGAAGGGCATGGCTCCCAGGATAGAATTCTTGGTGAAGGATACCGGGCTTCCCAAAGAGTCCATCGAGGGCTACATGAACAGTGC
Organism: Methanothrix sp.; assembly: GCA_028679775.1. Taxonomy (GTDB): domain Archaea; phylum Halobacteriota; class Methanosarcinia; order Methanotrichales; family Methanotrichaceae; genus Methanothrix. The sequence continues at coordinate 3,879 of JAJRAX010000320.1, forward strand.
TCCATGGATCAGGAGAGACGATTCTTCACCGGCGGGCATTGTGGTATATCTGCCCGTGGAGGCGGTGACGGCATGACCGAAACTCCGGCTTACATCCGACCACCTCCAGACCCATATCTCCGCAAGGGGCGGCCACAGGTCAACGAAAACGTTCCTAAATCCACTTCGGTGGTGGAACTACTGAACCGTGGTAACCAACTTCTGATCGAGCTCGACCGTCAGCACAAGCGATTGCATGAAGCCGTCGAGGATGCACTCAAGCCCGATCCTCCAGCCTGGCGGGCAGTCCGGGCAGCGAAGACTGATTATGACGCAGCATATGCAGAGCTGACATCACTCTCGAAGCGACTCAATCAACTGGTGCAGACCGAAAATCCCGAGCTGGTCCGGTCTCCGACACCACCGGCAATGACCAACTTCGGTGATGTGGTCACAATCAAGCACGCGAGGAAGTCCCGGGCCCAGG